>CAZRNJ010000150.1:0-6457 GCA_964601385.1 uncultured Bacteroidales bacterium
TTTCTAATGCATAGCGATTAAGAAAACACATACCTTTTAGCTTGTCTATCAACAACTTGAAATCTTGTTAAGGATTGACTAATTAAACCGTATTCCTGTTTTTATTCCGGCATAATGCATCCACCGGCTTTCTTTATTGCCCAGTGAAGGATATCGTACAAGTGAATATTCAACTTTTACAAAAAACGCCCGGGTTTTGTTTCCTGCTATATTTATTCCGGTTTCAAATTTTGTATGGTGCCCGAATATGCTTCCATCAATTTCCTGAAAGGATAATTGATTAAGCATTAGCGCATAACCGATAAATGGAATTATTTTTTTATCTTTTTTCAGTTCATGTCTGACAGTCCACCCGTATAATAAGATTTTTCCGTTACGACTGTTATTACCGGGTTGGGCAAATAAATATGAATATCCCAAAGGAATTGACAGGAATACTTTTTTTCGTTGATTAAATCCGGATAATTGCCAGGCATAATCTGCTAAAACAGATATGCCCGAAACAGCTTTCTCATTAAAATCCGACGATAAAACATATTGATATCCTGTTTCGAAAGAATATTGTTTAGGTGATTTTTCAAGAGGATTTCCGCGGATTTCTATAATCAATGCAGAAAACAACAGGAAGATAAAATAAGATTGCTTTTTCATTTCAATCTATTATTTGAATTTGTTGTTCAGTTACGATTTGATTCTGAATTTTAAAGAATTTAATTTCCGGGTTCCCGGCTAAAGAAACGATACAATAGTAAATATCGGCGTCGTATGCCAGCCGGATATCTTCCTGCGACGGTCTTGCCGGAGTTGCCGGATGGCTATGGTAATTAGCCATGATTTCGAGACCTGTATCCCGGACTTTTTTTAATACTTCAAATTGTTCGGCGGGATCAAGTGAAAAGTGTTCGGGGCTTTGATCCATGTTGGTCAGTTTATATTGTTTGGTAATTATCCTGTTTTTTCCGGCCAGATATCCGCAGGCCTCAACCGGTGTATCCCGCCGGGCATGTTCAATCAAACCATTAAAAATATCTCTTTTAATCTGTATCATTTTTGTATGCTTACCTGATAAACATTATCGTTGACATTTTCAATTTTAATCACTTCAAATCCCTGTTCCATGGCGCTTTTCGGAACATTATCGAGGGGCTCGCCCCGGGTCAGTAATACTTCCAGTATATCCCCCTTTTGCAGTTGTGCAAGTTTCAGTTTTGTTTTTACAAAGGTCATGGGACAATGATCTTTTGTAATATCCAGTTTGAAGGTTGTCATATTGTTAAATGTTAAATAAAAATCCGGTCGCCGCCTTCCGAATATTCAAGAAATTTAGCTACGCCTAATACTTCTCTGATTTCCGGAATAAAATCGTTTTTTGTTAATCCCAAAATGTGCATAGACATTTCGCAGGCATAAAATTTTACATTCAGGAGTATGGCGGCCTGTATAAGTTCCGGTAAGGTGGCTACATTTCTTTTACGCATCAGAAAAGTCATGAGTTTGGGACTCAGGCCGGAAAAATTCAGCCGGCTCAGCGGGACATTATGAAGCCCGCCCATTAGAAAGCCAAAAAACCGGGCCAGAAAGCCCTTTCCGGTAAAACGTCTGTTTTTCTTTTTCTTAACTGCATTTAATCCCCAGAAAGTAAAAAAGAGGTTGACTTCATAATTCACTGCAGCTGCACCTGTGGCAAGGGTAAAGGCAGCCACCAGTTTGTCAAAATCTCCGCTGAAGCAGATAATAGACATTTTCTTTTTTTTCGTTGTTTCCATACTCATTTTTTAATATCACAAACAGGGAATAAATAGGTTTCAGGTTCTTTTATGGATGCATCTGTACCACAAACACGGCATGCGGGATTCCGTTTAAAGGATACGGTCCGGAATTCCATTTTGAATGCGTCGAAAATGAGCATCCGGTTAACCAGTAATTGACCTTTTCCGATTAAAAATTTAAGCGTTTCGGAGGCCTGTATGGTGCCCAGCATACCTGCCACCGAACCCAGCACTCCGGCCTGCGAACAGGTTGGCACAGCATCGGGTGGCGGCGGGTTGTCAAATACACAACGGTAACAGGCCTGGCCGGGCAGACAGGTCATGGTTTGTCCTTCGAAGCGCAGAATACCGCCATGTGAAAAGGGTTTTCTCTCAAGCACACAGGCATCATTAATCAGAAATTTGGTCGGGAAATTGTCTGTGCCATCCACAATAAAATCATACTCTCGGATAATTTCCCGGATATTTTCGCGGGTAAGCAATTCATGATAGGTTATTACAGTTATATCAGGGTTGAGCTGATTAATTTTTTCTTTGGCAGAGATGACCTTGGGTTTATTCAGATCAGGAGTAAAATGAATCACCTGACGCTGAAGATTAGTCATATCTACATTATCTCCATCAATGATACCGATTGTTCCTACGCCGGCAGCGGCCAGATACAGGGCCACGGGAGAACCCAGTCCGCCGGCCCCAACAATCAGCACTTTCGAATGGAGTATTTTTTCCTGTCCTTCTGCACCTACATCGGCAAGGATAATATGCCGGCTGTACCGTTCAATCTGTTCATCGGTAAAATTCATAATTATTGATTTAAAGCATTGATTAAATCCTGAAGCAAATCATCCGGATCTTCGATGCCCGTGGTTATTCGTATTAAGGTATCACTCACGCCCAGTTCGTCTCTTTTTTCTTCGCTGTATTCACTGAAAATGGTTGAGGCCGGATGAAGCACCAGGGTTTTATTATCGGATATATTGGTAGCTCGTCGGATAAGTTTCAGATTATTAATAAAACGAAAACACTCTTGTTTTGATTCCAGGCAAAAGGTTAACATGGAACAGGGGTAGGGGGTGTTAAATTGTTTTTTACTTATTTCATAAAATGCCGAACCGGCTAATCCCGGATAGGTTACTGAATGAACAGCTTTTTGCCGGCTCAGAAAATCTGCAAGGATATAGCTGTTTAAGGATGCCTTTTCAAACCGTAACGACAGGGTTTCTAAGCCGATGCTTTGGAGGTAGGCATGATAGGGAGATAAACATGCTCCGAGATTTCTGAAAACTTCTTTTCTCAGTTTGGCATTAAAAGAAAAATATCCGTATTGTTTATAATAGTTTCTTAATTTAGGGATTTGGCTCCAGTCAAATGTGCCGTAATCAATAATTAGTCCGCCCACCGAAGTTGCGCCTCCGGATATAATTTTAGTAGCCGAAACTACTTCCAGATCAATTCCATAATGTTTAGCTGTAAAGATATTCGGAGGGGTGAGGGTGGTATCAGCGATTAATACCAGATTATGGGCACGGGCGATTTCAGATAAAATTTGTATATCGGCTACTTCGAGTTGGGGATTGGTAATGGTTTCAAAAAAAACAGCCCGTGTTTTCTGATCAATGCTTTGCAGAATTTCATCCGGGCGGGTCAGATCAATAAACCGGCATTCGACACCTAAATCGCGCAGGGTTGATGAAAATAACGAATAGGTATTGCCAAACAGATGATGAGAGGTAATCAGGTTGTCGCCTTGTTCAGTAAAAGTAAGAATACTATTGGCAATAGCCGCCATTCCCGAACTTAGGGCAGTTACAGTTAAAGCGCCTGTAATATTTTTAATTTTCTGTTCAAAATTTTCTACTGTCGGATTTGATATGCGTGAATACATGTGTGCCGGTTTATGTCCGAGAAAGGCCTCGGCCATATCTTCAGCTGTATCAAACTCGTATGCTGCATTACTGTAAATGGGCATTAACAAGGCATTATGCACATCTTTTTTAAGATACGGGGCATGAATCACTTTGGTGGAAAAACCCGGAGTGAACTGGCCGCCGCCCATAAAATAAATATAATCAATAACATCGTTATCTCTGATAACGGTTGTGGCAAATTCATCTTTTTTGACAAAAGTACCATTTACCTGTACAGAAATCATTTCCGGATTTTGTACATTATTCCTTTTCAGTAATTCAGTTAATGAAATTGAGTTTTCATCCAGAAACTTTTCTTTTACATTAATGATTACTTTCATTGTTTTTTGTATTAGAATTCAGGCCTTTTGCAAAATATCACTTAACAGGTTCGATAGCACACTTTCTGAGGGTTCAAACTGGTATAAGGGGGTGGACAGATATCGTTCACCGGTATCAGGCAGGATAACAACAATGTTTTTTTCTTTGTTTTCAGTTCTTAGGGCCAGTTTTAATGCAGCAAATACTGCAGCTCCGGATGAAATACCCACCAGTAATCCTTCGGTCCTGGCCAAATCACGCGAGGTAGAAAAAGCATCTTCGTTTTTTACAGTAATAATTTCGTCAATAACAGATGTATTGAGGATATCAGGAATAAATCCGGCGCCAATTCCCTGAATTTTATGCAATCCGGGTTTCCCTCCGGAAAGCACTGGTGAATCAGTGGGTTCAACAGCTACTATTTTTATATCATTTTTCCGTTGTTTTAATACTTCGCCCACTCCTGTAATAGATCCCCCTGTCCCCACTCCGGAAACAAAAATATCCACTTGTCCGCCGGTATCCCGCCAGATTTCTTCGGCGGTTGTTTTTCTGTGAATCTCCGGATTGGCCGGATTTTTAAATTGTTGGGGGATAAACGAACGGGGAATACTTTGTGCCAGCTCGTTGGCTTTTCGTACGGCTCCGTTCATACCTTCGGTCCCGGGAGTAAGCACAATTTTTGCGCCCAGTGCCTTTAGCAGATTACGCCGTTCAATACTCATTGTTTCGGGCATGGTCAGAATCAGTTTGTATTTTTTTGCCGCTGCTATAAAAGCCAGAGCAATGCCTGTATTGCCGCTGGTGGGTTCAATAATAACTGTATCTTTATCTATCAGTCCGCGTTCCTCGGCATCCTTTATCATCGAATAACCAATACGGTCCTTTACACTTCCGCCAGGATTAAAATATTCCAGTTTGCCAATGATGGTGGACAGGGTCTTTTTTTCCCGGTTAAAATTAGATAACTCCAGTAATGGAGTATTGCCGATTAATTCGGTCAGGTTTTTGTAAACTTTAGCCATAGTTTAAAATTTATTACATTACAAAAGTCAATGATAAAAATCATTCAAACAATACTCTGTTTATGGTATTTTAAATACCTTTTTACAGTGAGAACTGCGGATAATTTAATCCTAAACTACACAATAGAAAATTTTCTAATGCATAGCGATTAAGAAAAATATACCTTATTATGTTCCTTATCAATCACCTAGTGGGTTATTTTTTCTAAATCGGGATAAACCGAATTAATTCAACTAGCTCATCTCATTGCAGATCCTTTTATTGAATAAATTGGATTAATCAAATATAGTATTCGGTGGTATCCACTATACCTTTTTTTACAGCAAACATCACCAGTTCGGAGGTATTATTCACTTCCAGTTTCCTGAAAATATTTTTCCTGTGAGTATTAACGGTATGGATACTTAAAAAGCAATGTGCGGCAATTTCCTTGGTTGTCATACCTCTTGCGATCCATTGAATAATTTCAGTTTCTTTTTTTGTCAGATGAGGTTGTTCCGGGTTTTTGATAACGGAAGAAGAAATATTTTTTTCAAGTAATACTTCTATTGCTTCACGGCATAAATATTTTTCATTATATATAATTGCATTCAGCGCATTCAGCAATTCATTTGCTGTACAGGTTTTCAGCAGAAAATGATTGATTCCTGTTGTCAGTATCTGTAAGATATTATCTCTGCCGGCATTTGAAGTAAGGACAAGAATTTTAGCGGCGTTAAATAAATTTATGAGTTCCCGAAGATGAATGGGTTTAAAGCCGTTCAGTTGGGAGGGATCTATAATCAGCAACGAATCGGGATGTGGATTGTTGAGTATGCTGAACAATTCATCTTTCGCATCAACTGAATTTACAATTGTATAATCAGAAGCATTGTTAAGAACTGATCTGATGCCTTCTTTAAAAAGAATTTGTGAATCGGCCAGTATAATTTTTACAGGATTCATAAAACTGTTTTCACTTTCGTCAAATAAACCTAAGTTAAATTTTTTTTGTTTTAATAATCTGTTTTTTCTATCGGTTTACTTTTTTTTATCTGAATGATATATTTTTCAGGAGTCATTCCGGTATGTTTTTTAAAAAAGCGATAAAAAGAAGAATACGAAAAAAATCCGGCTTGTTCGCTGACAGATTTAATCGAATATTCCGGATAGTGTAATTTTAACAGATGCATGGCTTCATTTATCCGGCATTCATTAATATACTGATTAAAATTTTTTTTGAAATGATGATTAATTATGGCAGAAAGATAACTACGATTGGTTCCGATATGTTTTGCTAATTCGGATAAAGTAAGGGATGGATTTAAATAGGGTTTTTGTTCTTTTATAATGGACAGAAAATGAGATAATAATAATTTTTGTTTTTCATCAGGGATAACTTGCTGAATTCAAGTCACAAATGCAACTTTTTGATTAGACAAATTTAAGTATAAA
>CAZRNJ010000151.1:0-6448 GCA_964601385.1 uncultured Bacteroidales bacterium
GCCTGAATCTTGGTAATATATATTCCTTTGCGGATTAGATTCATGTATTTCATCATCTTCCGCTCTTTCTCGATGCGTTCTTCGAGCTGGTACCAAAAATTACGTTGCTCTTCTGTGGCGTATTCATCCATGTTTTTCAGAAAACTGAGCAGATTGGCTTTGTCAAAAATACCGGTCTCGCGGTTAGTGAATGCCTGTCGTACCATTGGATGGGGATTGGCTCCCTGTACCATATCAAACAGTTCTTCGGGACTGACGTTAATGCCGGCTTTTTGGGCCTGCTGGTTGAGAATGGCATTATCCGTTATTTCCTGCCATACCGATTGCCGGATCTGGTTCATCGTTAGCTCATCAATAGTAGTATTCCCCGTGTTCTGTTCATAATTTTTAATCAGTTGCTCAACTTCTGCCTCATACACAGCAACCGGAATGGCCTCGCCGCCAATCACTGCTATATCTGTTACATTGCCTTTGAGTAAACTCTTGCCCGAACGCATCAGGTCATCCAATACAAAAAGTAAAAGCGCCAGTCCGGTAATAAAAGCAATCAATAATCCCGACCGGCTACGCAATTTTTCAAGTACTGCCATGATTTCTTTATTTAATTAATTTAAAAATACAGGGCACGAATATAATCAATTTCATTCAAATTGTTTTAAAGGATAATATTCGTTTATTAAAAATAAATAATTAATATTCAGTTAATTGTGTTTTTGTTATCCATTTTTCTTTTTTATGCCCGATATTATTTTTTTTACTTTATCCAGTTCTTTTTTCATGGATGCAACAGTGGTCGTCAGTTCCTGTTGGGGCAGAACAGGGTCGGGCAGATCGGAGCTGATATAATGAGTGAACTTCCATAACTCTTTTACTTCGCTGATATGTACCGGGAAGGCCTCATATTCGGGATTCAGGGAATAGAGTATTAGTTTTTGTTCTTCATTTATTTTGTTTTCGATGATTTTAAACATGATTCCATCATCGAGTGTGAGGATAATGTAACCGTGCCCTGTAATCAGATGGTTCCAATCTTGTACATATTCGCCGGTAACCCACGATCCGTCGGGTATAGGCATCATCGAATCGCCGGTAAGCTGGAAAGTTCTGTATTTTTTATTGTGCGACAAAAAAGGCAACTGGAATACCGGCAGTGTACTGATAAACTCCGGATCGGCAAAGCCATTCCGGTATCCGGCCTTGGCTTTTTTGGGTACCAGTTCGATGTTTTCGTTATTTTTGCCATCAACGGTGGTAGCCAGCACCCGTAAGTTGCTGCCTTTGATATATACATCAAATCCACGTTCAAGTTGCGAGAGTTGACTCTCACTTAGTTCAGACAGGTTGACCCGGATCAGGGTGTCTATAGCCACATTGAAATATTTGGAGAAAGCCACAAGTGCCTCAATAGAGGGCTGCGCGATGCCATTCTCATATCCGCTTAGTGTTGAACGTTTCATACCAAGGGCTGTTGAAATATCGTCCTGCGTGCGATGACGACGGTTCCTGAGTTGTCGGATGTTGGATGCAAAATACATATTTCTGTGGGTTTAAAATTTGTTCTTATTTTTAATCGCTGATGTACTAAAAAGATTACCATTTGTTTTCCCGTAGTTTTGCCAGTTCTTTACGCAAAGCAGGGCTTCCGCCTCCCGGTGCCCGGTAGCTATCGGTGCCATCGGGCTTATCAACCGAAAATGAATAATCAAGATGATTAAATCCTGCGCCGCCGGCCCGGAAAAATTCTATGGCCTGTTTCAGATAATTACTGTCTGCTGTTCCGCAAAATCCGGTTTCGTCAAATATCACCGGCCGCTTAAATTGTTTATTTGCAGCAACGACAGAAGGAAACGCATAATGAAAATTGATTATAGAAACATAACCGGGAACTGTATCAAGCGGATAATAAAAATTCGTATAACATTGAGCAATCAGGTGCTTTGACGGGAGAGTTCGCTCCTCATCAATAATAAACTCGGCAATACGTTGCTGCCACTCTAAACTCTGCGGTGTGGGATATTCAATAACCGGTAGGGTATCTTTATCATTGATAAACGGATATGGATTAGGAACGCTGCGCAGTGATGCGGCCGTATCGGTTAAATCGAACCAGGGCTCATTTTGTATTTCAAAATATACATTGCTATAAGGATTCAGTTCACGTACAAGCTTCCGGGTATACTGCTCCTGAAAATGCAGGATGTTGCCATTGTTGCAGGTCTGAAACGATTTTAACGGAACAGAATCTGTTGCATTAATATTATTATGATGATAAAAGGGATTGAGTTTAAAATTATCATTGATATAGAATGAACTGAACAGGGTTACCTCAACGAAAATGCCTGCTTTTTCTGCCTTTCCGGCAAAATCTCTGAGCCGCATAAAGTACTCGTCATCCCACTGTGAAAGATCAAATTTATTTCCGCCGCCGGTAAATCCTTTGATGTGGCTTCGCTGCCAGGGCAAAATTAACTGGTTGCTGTCTGGCGCTAAATTATTCTTTTCAATATTAAAAGCCCCCTGACGCTCAAAATATGTGCCTGTAAATATCCGTACTAAATTCAACCCGTCGCGTTGCAGGGTTGCAAGATAGGTATCATAATCAAACGCTTTGTTTATCACTGCTCCGTAATGCTCGCCAGAGCCCACCAGCATAACACGACGACCGTTGTAAGCCAGATAATGCGGGTCGCTATCGTCAGGCCTCAGTGCCTGTCCATGTAAGAATAATCCGGATACTAATAATGCCGGAAAAAAAATCCATCGCCTCATAACTTTATTCTGTTTTTTTTATGTCTTTAAATATCCGGTTAAAATAATTTGACTAATTTATAGTCGTTAAATTTGATTAAAAACTAATCAAAGATAATATAAATATTTAATATCCAAATAGAAAAGAAAAAATTATGGATTGTGCCGGCCGGCATATCGTTCATTTTGATCTTGATTCGTTTTTCGTTTCTGTTGAATGTATTGAAAATAAGCATCTTAATAATAAGCCGGTGATTATTGGCGGTACATCCGACCGTGGTGTTGTTGCCAGTTGCAGTTATGAGGCGCGCAGTTATGGGGTTCATTCGGCTATGCCGGTGAAGACGGCCCGGCTGCTGTGCAAAGATGCTATAGTGATCCGCGGTGATATGGAGAAATATAGCCGTTATTCGCATACGGTTACGGATATTATTGCCGAATCGTCGCCTGTGTACGAAAAAGCATCCATTGACGAGCATTACATTGATATTACGGGTATGGACCGTTTTTTTGGCTGTCTGAAATGGACTCAGGAGTTGCGACAGCGTATCATTCGTGAAACAGGGCTGCCAATCTCGTTCGGTCTGTCGGTTAATAAAACCGTTTCGAAGATTTCGACTGGCGAGGCCAAACCTAATGGTGAACTGTATGTGCCGGGCGGGGCTGTGGACAGTTTCATGGCTCCGTTGTCTATCAGCAAGATTCCTATAATCGGCGAAAAAACATTCCACCTGCTGCGCTCAATGGGTGTGGCCACCATCGAAACACTGCGCAGGATACCGGTTGAGATAATGGAGAATGTGATGGGAAAGAACGGCATCGTCATCTGGCAGCGTGCCAATGGCATTGATAACAGTCCGGTGGAGCCCTACAGGGAACAGAAATCCATCAGCACCGAGCATACCTTCGATAAAGACACTACCGATGTGGGGATGATCAGAAACCTGATGATATCCATGGCTGGCGAACTGGCCTTTGAACTCCGCAAACAGCAGAAACTCACGTCATGCATAACGGTGAAGATACGCTATTCGAACTTTGATACGTACACCATGCAGAAGCGGGTGGAGTACACATCGTTCGACCACCTGATTATACAAACAGCCACGGAACTGTTCAGCCGGCTCTACTCGCGACGCATGCTCATCCGGCTGGTGGGCATACGGCTTAGCCATCTGGTTTCCGGCACTCAGCAGTTGTCGCTGTTTGGGGACACGTCGCGTATGTCACGATTGTATAATGCTGTTGACCGGATGCGCCGGCGTTACGGTAGTGAAGCCGTGCAGCGGGCTGTGCAGCTATGCCTGAAAAATAATAATGACGAATGTTGATGTATCTCAATACACATTCATATTACAGCTTACGCTATGGCACCATGAGCATCGAAGACCTGGTGAATGAGGCCATCCGGAATGGCATCTCTGCCTTCGCTCTTACCGATATAAATAATACCACCGGAATGATGGACTTTATCCGGCTGTGCAGGGAAAAGAAAATTTGTCCGGTTGCCGGCGCCGAAATCCGCGACCATCATAACCGACTGCTTTATGTGGCTATTGCTCGTAATGCTGAAGGGTTCCGTGAGATCAACGAGTTCATAACCGGCCATAACGAAACCGGCGAAGATTTTCCGGATGATCCGGGGGACTTCAGTCATGTTTATATCATATATCCCTTTGGAAGAGCCGGGCAACGGATACTGCGCGATAACGAATATATAGGTATTGCGCCCGGTGAAATCAACCGGTTGGTATTATCGCCGCAAAAAGCGGAGAAGATGGTGATTAGTAGGCCAGTGACCTTCTGCCGGCCCACTGATTATATGCTTCATCGTCATTTGCGCGCTGTTGACAATAATACGCTGCTCAGTAAACTTAACGGCCATGATGTGGCCGGTGAAAATGAAATGCTGATGCCTGCAGCACAGCTTGTGCAGCCATACGCACAGTATAAAATGATTATACGGAACACCGAAACGATTCTGTCGTCCTGCTCCTGTGATATTGATCTGCACAGTGTGAAAAATAAAAAAACATTTACCGGCAGCAGATATGACGACCGCTGCCTGCTGCGAAAACTGGCATACGACGGACTGGCATACCGCTACGGGCACGGGAATGAAATTGCGGCCCGGCGTGTTGACCATGAACTGCAGATTATTGACACCATGAATTTTTCGTCGTACTTTCTGATCACGTGGGATATTATCAGATATTCGATGAGCCGCGGATTTTATCATGTAGGACGAGGCAGCGGCGCAAACAGCGTTGTGGCTTATTGTCTCCGGATAACCGATGTTGACCCCATTGAGCTCGATCTCTATTTCGAGCGGTTCATCAATCCTAAACGTACCAGTCCGCCCGATTTTGATATTGATTATTCATGGAAGGACAGAGACGAAGTATTTGATTACATTTTTAAACGGTATGGGAAAAAACATACTGCATTACTTGGCACCATGTCAACATTCCGCGGTAGTTCTATCTTTCGTGAACTGGGCAAGGTGTATGGGCTTCCCAAAGAGGAGATTGATGCTCTGGTGGATAACCCTGAACGGGCCGATTGCAGCCAATCGGTTATTTCCCGGATTATGAAAATAGGTGCGCTGTTATCCGATTTTCCTAATCAGCGCAGTATCCATGCCGGCGGCGTGCTTGTGTCTGACGATCCGTTGACATATTACACGGCGCTTGATTATCCTCCTAAAAAGATGTTTGTTACGCAATGGGACATGTATGTGGCTGAAGAGATCGGTTACGAAAAGATTGATATCCTTAGTCAGCGCGGCATCGGCCATATCAATGATTGTGCAGATATCGTGAGAAAAAACCGTGGTATTTCCGTTGATGTGCATGATGTCAAACGATTCAAGCAGGATGACAAGGTGCGTGAGCGTCTAAGAAATGGTGATGCTATCGGTTGTTTTTATATCGAGAGCCCGGCGATGCGTGGGTTGCTTACCAAGCTGCGGTGCGATAACTATATTTCGCTGGTCGCGGCCAGTTCGATTATCCGGCCCGGTGTTGCCCGGTCGGGTATGATGAAAGAATATATCCGGCGCTTTCATCATCCCGAAAATATTCCTTATCTCCATCCGCTAATGAAAGAGCATTTGGGCGAAACATACGGAGTCATGGTCTATCAGGAAGATGTGATTAAGATTGGTCATTTTTTTGCCGGACTTGATTTTGCCGATGCCGATATCCTGCGGCGAGCCATGAGCGGTAAATTCCGCTCGCTGAAAGAGTTCGACCGGATAAAAGAAAAATTCTTTAGCAACTGCAGGGAGAGGGGATATGCTTCTTCGCTCACAGCCGAAGTGTGGCGGCAGATTGAATCGTTCGCCGGATACAGTTTCTCAAAGGCGCACTCGGCATCGTATGCTGTTGAGAGCTTCCAGAGCTTGTACCTCAAAGTCCATTTTCCGCAGGAGTTTATGGTGGCTGTAATAAATAACTTCGGCGGGTTTTATCGGATGCCCGTATATGTCAATGAAGCCCGGCGATGCGGCGCTGCAGTGCATCTGCCCTGTGTCAATAATAGTGAATATCTGACGTCTATCCGGGGAAACGCTATCTATCTTGGCTTTGTTCATGTGGCTAACCTTGAAACAGCCGTTGCCAGGCGTATTGTGGATGAGCGGAACCATAACGGTCATTACAGCGGACTCACCAACCTGATGGAGCGGACAGCCATAGAT
>CAZRNJ010000152.1:0-3472 GCA_964601385.1 uncultured Bacteroidales bacterium
CCCCAAAAGAATTAAGTGAAAAGTTGGAGCGGCTTGGACTTGAAGTTGATGCTTCTCATTTTTTTACCAGCGCACTGGCTACGGCTTCATTTCTGAAGGTGCAGAAACCTAATGGCAGCGCTTACATCATAGGGGAGGCAGGTCTGATCAACGCGATGTATGAAGTGGGCTATACTATGAACAATATTAATCCCGATTATGTTGTGGTAGGTGAAAGCAAGAATTATAATTATGAGAGTATCGAGAAGGCCGTGAATCTGGTATTACGCGGCGCTAAACTGATAGGAACCAACCCCGATGTTACCGGGCCGATTGAAGACGGAATTGCGCCGGCCACCAAAGCGCTGATCTCACCCATTGAGCTGGCTACCGGGCGTAAGGCCTATTTTATCGGTAAACCTAATCCGCTAATCATGCGCAATGCTATCCGTCGCATTGGTGTGCAGCGCGAAGAGGCAGCCATCATCGGCGACAGGATGGATACCGATATTGTAGCTGGTATTGAGTCGGAGATTGATACTATCCTTGTGCTTAGCGGCATCACATCGGTGCACGATCTTGATAAGTTTGCCTACAGACCTCATCTGGTGCTGGATGGCGTTGGTGATCTGATTAAAGGATGAGTTATTCTGCCGACCAATTACCGGAGTTATTACAGAACCGGCCCTTGGTTTTTCTTGGCGCCGGATCTCAAATCAGAGGCGATGACGGATGGGTCTTTCATCTCTTCAGGGATTTGCAGACAGATGCAGCAAGCGAGGTGCTTTTTTTGTGGGGTGAAACAACTCCTGAGAATTATATCCCTGTTATCGTAAAAAAAAATCCGGCTACCGTAATGATTTGCGATGCCGGCATAATGAATGAAAAGCCCGGCACCGTCAGGATCTTTGAAATACATGAACTGAACGAGGACGATATTTACCTTTCTCATCGTATGTCTTTGTCTGCTCTGGCTAAAGAAATACAACATAAAGCCCGGTGTAATGTTTTTGTGCTTCTGATGCAACCGGCGTCTATTGAGTTTTCGTTGTCCCTTTCTCCCGGAGTAGATGAAGCCACCCGTCAGCTTGCCGCTTTGATTCGCGCTGGTTTATCGGCTGGCAGAGATAAAAAACAACTGACATCTGAATAATTCGCGAGTTTTTTTTATTTTTGCCCTTTCTTTTGATACCGGAATTATGGTAAACTGAAAATTTGAAACTATGCAATCATTAAAGGAAATTTTATCAGTATCAGGTGAGTCGAGTTTATTTAAGCTTGTTTCTCAGGGACGAAACGGACTGATTGTTGAGTCGCTCGAAACAAAGAAACGTACTCATCTCTCCTCAAACACAAAAGTCAGCTCTCTGAAAGAAATTGCTATCTATACCAAAGATAAGGAGGTTGCTTTATCTGAAGTGCTGACAAAAATTGCTGAAAAAACCAGCAGGCAGCCGGCGCTCGACGCTAAGGCCAGTCCGGAGCAGATGAAAGAGTTCTTTCTTTCCATTCTTCCCGATTATGATACGGAACGTGTCTATGCTTCAGATATAAAAAAGGTGATCCGCTGGTATAATCAATTGCAGGCACTCAATATGCTTGATTTTGAACCGGACAAGGATGATGAGCCGGGAGTTGCTGATGCGCTGCATCACGATGATAAACAGATGAAGCCCAAGCCGCAACCGTTCCAGAAACCTACAGTGATGAGAGATGCCGGTAAAGCGCCTGCAATGAAAATGCCGATCAAAACAACTGGCGGTGGTAGTTAACCGATTATGGTTCACGATAAAGCGTATAAAAAACGTCAGTTCCTCGATCCGGCATTCATCATTGATACATGGGAATCGCTGGAGCCCTATTTTAATAAACTGCTCAATCAGAAAATTAATTCGGTGGGTGAACTGGAAAAATGGCTTCTCGACCGCAGCGAGCTCGAATCGGCTGTGCAGGAAGATGCCGCATGGCGTTATATACGGGTAAGTTGCAATACCACAGATACTGCGCTGTCCGACAGGTATAATTATTTCGTAAACACAATTCAACCCGAGGTGTCCCGGTACTCAAATCTGTTGGATAAGAAATTAATTGATTCGCCATTTGCTGACAGGTTGGATCATAAAAAATATTTTGTTATGCTTCGCGGTATCCGTAATGACCTGGCTTTGTTCCGTGAATCGAATGTGCCGTTGCAGGCCGAGGTCAGCACTAAAGAGCAGGAATATAGCCGTACGGTTGGTTCTCTTACTGTGTTTTATAATGACGAGGAAATGACCTTACAGAAGGCAGGCAATCTGCTTAAAGAAATTAACCGCGATGTGCGGAGTGATATTTTCCGGCTTATTAACGATAAACGTCTCACGGTCTGTGATACATTAAATGAGTTGTTATCCCAACTGATTGGTTTACGTCAACAAATGGCCCTGAATGCCGGTTATACAAATTTCAGGGATTTCCGGTTTGCCGAACTTGGACGTTTTGATTATACAGCGGCCGACTGCGAAAAATTTCATCATTCGATTGCCGAAGAAGTATGTCCGGTGCGGGATATGATTTTTAATCATCGAAAATTTAAACTGGCTGTTGATCCTTTGAAACCATGGGATCTGCAGGTAGATACGGATATGAAGCCACCGCTGAAACCCTTTGGCTCAATTGATGATCTGGTGGATAAAACGATCCGTTGCTTTTCAGAAATTAAACCATTTTATGGCGAATGTATTCAGGTGATGAAAGAGGGTGGTTTCTTTGATCTTGCATCACGCGTAGGTAAGGCGCCTGGCGGCTATAATTATCCATTATACGAAACAAATATTCCCTTTGTTTTTATGAATGCCACCCATTCGCTCAGTGATGTTGAAACTATGATGCACGAAGGGGGACATGCTATCCATTCATTTTTAACACGCGATATCCGGCTGATAGACCATAAAAATACACCGGCCGAGATTGCTGAACTGGCCTCAATGACTATGGAATTGCTGGCGATGGAACACTGGGAATGTTTTTTCAGCGATCCGGATGAATTAAAACGGGCACGGCGTTCGCAGCTCGAAGGCGTTATTCTTACATTCCCGTGGGTGGCTACTGTTGATAAATTTCAGCACTGGCTCTATACTCATCCGCAACACACTAATGATGAACGGATGGAGCAGTGGAAACAGATCGCGTCGCAGTTCGAGAGTCCGCTCGTTGACTGGTCTGGCGCAGAGCATTGGTTTGCCGCCGGCTGGCAAAGACAGATCCATATCTTTGAAATACCGTTCTATTATATCGAGTATGCTATTTCGCAGCTTGGCGCCATTGCTATCTGGCGGAATTATAAAACCGACCGCCGTCAAGCATTGCGGCAATATGAAGATGCCCTGTCATTGGGCTATTCGGTTACAATTCCCGAAGTGTATAAAGCAGCAGGTATACCCTTCGATTTCTCGGCGGCTTATGTGCATGAACTGATGGTATTCGTAAAACAGGAACTTGAAAAACTGCAGTA
>CAZRNJ010000152.1:3572-6407 GCA_964601385.1 uncultured Bacteroidales bacterium
TTTAATCGAATTTTTTAGCTTCTTCCCAGATCTCATCCATTTCTTTCAGCGTCATATTTTTCAGCGAGAGCCCTTTTTTTATGGTCTGTTCCTCAAGATAATTAAAGCGTTTGATGAATTTGCGGTTGGTGCGTTCCAGCGCTGTTTCCGGATCAATATGATACAAACGTGCAGCATTGACCAATGAGAAGAACAGGTCGCCAAATTCCATCTCTATTTTTTCTTTATCCATCGTTTCAATTTCACTTTTCAGCTCCGACAGTTCTTCGGCTACTTTATCCCACACCTGTCGCCGGTCGTCCCAATCAAAACCTACAGCCCGTACTTTTTCCTGTACCCTGTTGGCCTTGATTAGCGCAGGTAGTGATGAGGGCACTCCACCGAGTACCGTTTTGTTTCCTTCTTTCTTTTTTAGTTCTTCCCAGTTTTGCTTTACAATTTCCGGACTGCCTTTTACATCCGTATCGCCAAACACATGCGGATGCCTGAACACCAGCTTGGTATTGATGCTTTCGATGACATCGGTAATAGAAAAAAGCTGTTGCTCTTCGGCGATCCGTGAGTAAAACACAATATGCAGCAACAGGTCGCCGAGCTCCTTTTTCAGGTCGGTGTATTTTTTTTGTATGATGGCATCGGCCATTTCATATACCTCTTCAATGCTCAGGTTGCGGATGGATTCAAAGGTCTGCTCCTTGTCCCATGGGCAGTTCTCTCTTAATTGATCCATGATTTCGAGTAACCGGATAAATGGTTGGGCGCTTTCTTTTCTGTTCATACGTTTAATTAAAAAATTTTATGCGAACAACGGAGTTCACCGAAACAGCAAGCAGCGAGGCCGCGTTTCCTTTGTTTACGGCTATTTCCAGCCATCCGGCTGAATTAAAAATGGCGACCAGGTCACCCTCCGGCACTTCCGAATAGGTTCTGCTGATCGTTGATATCTTATATTTAATGCTTTGGATCATAATTTCAAACGACCGCTCTTTGCCAACACGCCGGAATAGTTTGGCAGTGATGTTGGTGATGGCATTCTCGTATGAGTCAATGTATATTACAGCTCCGGTGATCATTGAATCGTCGGGGATAGGACGCAGGGGGAGCAGTGTTTTTTTGAATGTTGTTGGCGCGCCTAGGTCCGAAAGCTTTTTTGCTGATGCCAGATGCACTGCAGCACCGGCAAAAACCGACAGTTCAGGAAAGCAATGTACAGTTGGATCATCAGCTGGAGCAATTTCATGGATATGCGCTGGCTCTTCATCCATCAATAAACTGAAGATGCCGTTGTCGGCACTGATAAAAAACTGTTTCCGGTATTCAACAGCCAGAAAGCGCGGTGTGGAGTCGGGGAGGGTGTTCACTGCTATCAGATGAACCGTCCCTACCGCAAAATGCCGGTGCGTGTTACGTACAACATAGGCCGCCTGCGCAATGCTGAATGGAACCACCGAATGGGTGATGTCAATAATCGTTGCAGACGGAAGCTCACTCATGATACGGGCTTTGAGCGATCCGCAATAATCATCTCCGGAATTCCAATCTGAGGTAATAGTGATTACAGGCATTCTGACTGATACAATTAAAAAAAATGCTTACTTTGTATCGTAAAAGTATATATTATTCACTTATCCTATGTCAGAAAAAATCATTCAGCTCGACGAAATCGAACCCATCCATTTATTTGGTATTAATAATGCCAAGCTCAGGCATATACAACAATTATTTCCCGGATTGAAGATTGTAGGCAGGGGTAGTGAACTCCGGGTTTTTGGTGAACGCTCGGCTATCAATCTTTTTTACGATAAGGTGTTGATGATGATTGATTATTACAACCGGTTCAATTCACTCACCGAGGAGGATATCAGCCGGATAGTGAACGAAACGACAGCCGAACAGGAGACAGTAGCTCCTGCGGGTGATGATTTTTTGCTGTACGGGAATAATGGCCGTAGTATTAAGCCGTTGAATGCTCATCAGCGCGATTTGATGAAAGCCGTAGCCCTGCACGACCTGGTGCTGACTATCGGCCCTGCAGGCACAGGCAAGACGTATGTGGCCATAGCGCTTGCTGTTCAGGCATTGAAAGAAAAGAAGGTCAAACGCATCATTCTCACCCGCCCGGCTGTTGAGGCAGGCGAGAATCTGGGTTTTTTGCCCGGCGATCTCAAAGAGAAGCTCGATCCCTATTTGCAACCTGTATACGATGCGTTGTACGATATGATCCCTTCGAAAAAACTAATTGAGTATTTCGACGAAGGACTGATACAGATAGCCCCTCTCGCTTATATGCGCGGACGTACACTCTCCGATTGTTTCATGATCTGCGACGAAGCACAGAATACCACTTTCAAACAACTGAAAATGCTGCTTACCCGCATGGGCCGGAATGCCCGCTTTATCATCACCGGTGATGTCACACAGGTTGACCTCCCCGCGAAGGAGATATCCGGACTCGCTAAAGCTGTTGAACTGCTCGATGGGATAAAAGGGATTGGTATTGTCCGGTTTGGTGATGATGATATCGTTAGGCATGCCCTGGTCAAAGAAATTGTCAGGGCTTTTAACCGCGAACAGTAGCTTTTCAATAAAGAATCCTTTGTTGTTAATAAATTTTTCCAGTGTCAGGTAGACAATTTATTTCAGGTAGTTATTTTTGTTAAAACAAAACTTATGCAGGCAATCGTAAAAACCAATTTCAGATTTCCCGGCCAGACAGGCATTTATAATGGTAAAGTGCGTGATGTATATACCATTAGCGATAAATACCTTGTGATGGTTGTAACCGACAGGATATCTGCATTTGATGTTATCCTTCCGCGCGGCATTCCCTATAAA
>CAZRNJ010000153.1:0-6393 GCA_964601385.1 uncultured Bacteroidales bacterium
TTCGGCCGGACGAGGGGGAAGAAGACCTCCATCATACCAAACAACTTTTACCTGAGGCATTTTGATTTTTATTTCTTTTGAAAGGTTAGTGCGTTCGGGGAATATAAATTCGACCATTTCGGCCATTGGAGCGCTTTCGGTGTTGACCTGAGTAGAGCTGCCTTCTACCGATATGGGATAGCCCAGTTTGAGCGCCCTGTTGATGGGATCCATGATATGGCAGGCCATATCGCCCAGAGCGCCGGTGCCGAAATCCCACCATGCACGCCAGTTCCAGGGATGGTATGCATTATGGTATGGGCGGTAAGGCGCGGGGCCTATGAACAAGTCCCAGTCGAGATGCGGCGGCACCTGCTCTTCAACTTCTGGCCGTTGTAATCCCTGTGGCCATATCGGGCGGTTTGTCCATGCATGGACTTCTTTGATTTCACCGATTACACCGGCCCATATCCATTCACATATAAGCCGTACACCCTCATCAGAGGCGCCCTGGTTTCCCATCTGGGTGGCGACGCCATATTTGGCTGCTGCAAGGGTTAGGATGCGCGATTCAAAAACAGAATGTGTCAATGGTTTCTCTACAAAAACATGCTTGCCCAGCGCCATGGCAGCATAAGCGGCAACAGCGTGGCTGTGATCGGGAGTAGCTATCATTACGGCATCAATCTCTTTACCCATCTCATCAAGCATCTTACGCCAGTCCTTATATCGTTTGGCATCGGGATAATCGGCATAGGTTTTTGCCGGATATTTATCATCAATATCACAAAGGGCTACAATGTTCTGGCTGTTCATTTTTGTTAGGTTACGCCTGCCGATACCGCCAACGCCGATTCCGGCAATATTCAGTTTATCACTGGGAGGGGTATGCTCAAGTCCGCTTACTAAATGACTCGGAACAATGGTCAGGCCAGCGGCAGTAATTGCAGTACTCCCTACAAATCTGCGTCTCGAGATGTTGTTTTCCATAGTTTAAAGTAGTTTTTAGTTTAATATATTAATTGGTTAAAGATAGTTTTTTTTTTAACCGTAACGATACATTTGAAATTTTCTTATGAAATGTTTGAAAAGAAAAGTTTTTCATCATTTAATTACAGCAAGTTATGCCATTTGGAATTTATAATTTGGGTAGTTCGTCTTTTAGCAGGGACTTCAATGGAATAAATTTGGGTTATAATTTAATCTAAATGCCATTCGTATAATCGGCATTATAGTAGTTTTACAGCGAAAGACAGTATCCATAACTTAACATAAACCCATATTTTTCAGTTGAGTTGGCTCAACTGAAAAAACGCTCTAGAAAATCTAATCTTCTCCCGCTTTGCGGGATCATAAAGATTTTCTATGGCGGCATCGCTTTCGCAAAGCTTTAGCGGAGCAAAGCATCGCTTTCGCTATTGCATAGCTGCAGCGAGCAAAGGGTTATCGGGTACGCTCAACCGGAGAAACCGTTTGAGCTGTTTGCAGTTTTTGAACTGCAAAATTCCGGATAAACTTTTAATGATAATTCATGCAATTCAATCTATTTTATTAAATTTGACCTTCTGTTTTTTCAAAAAAAAGTTAAATAAATAATTGTAAATCAAAAACATAATCCAATGGCAAAAGTAAAATACGTTTATAGGTTCGGCAATAAGAAAGCCGAAGGTAAAGCAGACATGAAAAATCTGCTTGGGGGAAAAGGTGCGAATCTCGCTGAGATGTGTCTGTTAGGTTTACCGGTTCCGGCCGGTTTTACCATTACAACAGAATGTTGTACAGCTTATTATGACAATAAATGTCAGCTTCCGAAAGAGTTGATCCCTGAAGTATGGGATGCAATGAAGGAAACTGAAAAAATTATGGGCATGAAGTATGGCGATGCAAACAATCCATTGCTTGTATCGTGCCGTTCAGGTGCCCGTAAATCAATGCCCGGGATGATGGATACAGTATTAAATATCGGGTTATCTACAGCGACTATACCGGGGCTGATCAAAAAAACGAATAATCCGCGTTTTGTATGGGATTCGTATCGCCGGCTGATCATGATGTATGCCGATGTGGTGATGGAAAAAGCCGAAGGCCTTGAGCCGGCCGACGGCAAAGGCATCCGTAAACAACTGGATGAAATGCTTGATGAATATAAAAGGCAACGGGGCTTAAAGTCCGATACTGACTTGACCGCTGAAGACCTTAAAACGCTTGCTGAAGAATTTAAGCTTCGCGTTAAACAATCGCTGGGTAAAGCATTTCCGGATGATGCCAAAGAACAGCTATTAGGTGGTATAATGGCTGTATTTAAGAGCTGGAATGGCAAGAAAGCCGTTTCGTATCGTCGTATCGAGGGAATACCCGATGATTGGGGGACAGCAGTAAATGTTCAGGCCATGGTGTTTGGCAATATGGGCGATTCGTCAGCAACGGGTGTAGCTTTTACGCGTAATCCGGCTACAGGTGAAAATAAATTTTATGGCGAATGGCTAGTGAATGCACAGGGCGAAGATGTTGTTGCAGGTATCCGTACACCAAGCCCGTTGAATAATGATACAAAAAACGAGCAGAACAAACATCTCAAAAGTATGGCTGAGGCCATGCCGGAAATATATAAGGAACTGGATAATATCCGTTTGCGGCTCGAAAAGAATTTCAGGGATATGCTTGATATTGAGTTTACCATTCAGGAAGGTAAATTATATATGTTGCAATGTCGCGCCGGTAAGCGTACGGGTACTGCGGCTTTGAACATGGCTATGGATATGCTTGATGAGAAACTGATTGATGCAAAAACTGCTGTATTGCGTGTTGATCCATCACAGTTGGATGAGTTGCTTCACCCGATTGTTAATCCTGCTGCCGAGAAAAATGTACCGGTTCTGGTGAAGGGATTACCGGCCGGCCCAGGCGCAGCTGTCGGAAAAGTAGTGTTCACTGCCGAAGATGCTGTTGTATGGTCAAGAAAAGGTGAAAGTGTAATTCTCCTCCGTGAAGAAACCAATCCTGAAGATGTTGAAGGGATGCGGGTAGCAAAAGGAATTCTTACTGCACGCGGTGGTATGACATCCCATGCAGCGTTAGTTGCACGCGGCTGGGGTAAATGCTGTATCGTGGGCGCCGGTGCTCTTGAGGTTGATGTAAATACCAAAAAGGTACATATCGAAGGATCATCAGTAGTTATTTCGGAAGGTGATATATTGACACTGAACGGTACAAAAGGCGCAGTATATAAAGGTGCGCTTGAGTTGATGGATGCAACAGAAAATCCCCGTTTTCAGGAATACATGAGCATTGTTGACCGTCACCGGAAGATGGGTGTCCGCACGAATGCCGACACACCGGCTGATGCCCGTATTGCGCGCAGTTTCGGGGCTGAAGGAATCGGACTTTTCCGCACCGAGCATATGTTTTATGGCGAGGGCAGCGATCAACCCCTGTTCTTATTGCGTAAGATGATCTTGAGCGACGGTGTGGCCGAACGCCGCAGCGCGCTGAATGAATTATTTCCTTATGTAAAGAAAGACGTCAAGGCCACAATGGAAGCAATGGATAAATTGCCGGTTACTTTCCGTCTGCTTGATCCTCCACTGCATGAGTTTGTGCCTCAGAGCCATGAGAAACAGGCCGAGTTGGCCGATGCATTAGGTATCAGTGCTGATGATGTTAAGAAAAGAGGCGAATCACTGCACGAATCAAATCCGATGATGGGGCACCGTGGCGTTCGTTTGGGCGTTACTTATCCCGAAGTAAGCGAGATGCAGATACGCGCTATTTTCGAGTCGGCCGCTGAACTATTGAAAGATGGCAAGACACCGTTGCCCGAGATTATGGTTCCAGTAACCTGTGATGTAACGGAACTGGATTTTACCCGTAAAATTGTTGATCAGGTTTATTCTGAAGTGCTTGCAAAATTTGGATTGAAGAAGATTGATTTTAAATATGGTACGATGATCGAGATTCCTCGTGCTGCATTGCTGTCAGACCGCATGGCCCGCACTGCACAGTTCTTCTCATTCGGCACCAATGATCTTACTCAGATGACTTTCGGATTCAGCCGTGATGATATCGGTGGTTTTATGAACGACTACCTTGATAATAAGATGCTGGCTGCTGATCCGTTCCAGACGATTGACCAGGATGGTGTGGGACAGTTGATACAGCAGTCGGTTGTTCGTGGTCGCAGTGTTCGCAGCGACCTGAAGGTGGGTATTTGCGGCGAGCAAGGAGGTGATCCGGCATCTGTTGAATTCTGTTTCCGCACAGGGTTGAATTATGTTAGTTGTTCACCTTATCGTGTACCTATTGCACGTCTTGCTGCTGCACAGGCATCCATTAAGGCCGAGCAAACGGCAAAGAAAAGTAAGGCAGCAGCGAAACCGGAAAAGAAAGCCGCAAAAAAGACAGCTAATAACGCAACCAAAAAGGTAGCTAAAAAAGCAGTTAAAAAAGCAGCCAGAAAACCGGTAGCAAAAAAAGCCGGAAAGGCGATAAAAAAAGCAGTGAAGAAAGCCGCAAAAAAAGTACTGCGGAAAACCAAAAAAGCCAGAAAGTAAATACTGAATGATAATAAACCCCGCTTAGTGCGGGGTTTTTTGTATGAGCAGAAGATTGTTGAATGGATGGGTGGTTATTATCGCCGGTTTAGTAATTGGTTTTTCCGGCGTGCGTTTGCTGGTATTCCGGTTTGCCTTAAATAAGACGGCGATATCGCTCGAATCGTGTTACGGTATTCAATTGGCGGCTGGACAATCCCGTTTTACCGGATTATCAGGGCTCCGGCTCCGGAATTTTGTACTGACTCATCCTGTTTACGATACGATTGTTAAAATAGAGAAAATAGTTGTTTCAGTGCAGCCGTGGTCGGTGATTGACCGGCCGTTGCATATCACCGCGATTGTATTATCTTCCGGAATGATTGATGTGCAAGCCATTGACAGCATTGTTCGGTTTAAAAAACCAGTAGCAATCCGCAGGGTTCAGCAAGATAACCATCAATTATTCCCTTATTTGCTGGCCGGTCAGTTTATCCGGTATATCCCGGGTAAAATAAATGTTTCTGATTTTTTCATCCGGAGCGGTAATCACGAATCCCTTTTTATTAAACAAATCACCGGCAGAAAATATAATATTCATGGTTCCGTATTATTTATCAGTAATAAGGATACATCTTTATCGGCGATCAGCGGGTATCACCGCCGTAACTCATTGCAGATTCAGATCAGAAAAAAAACAGGACAATCATTGTTTTTACCTTTTGCTGAATCGCGCTTTGAGGCAAAGACCGGATTTGATTCCTTGTTTGTATCTCTCGAAGCGATAAGTAAAACAATAGCTTCAGAGCAGAAGTATATACTTAAGCTTTCAGGATTTAACGGCCGGCTTGATCATCCGCTTATCTCTCAGTATCCGGTTCGTGTTGATTCGGTTTGCTTAAATTTTTCTCTACGCTTCAATGCATCACAGATTGAAATGGACAGTATATCATGGATGGGTATTAATGCTATCCGGTTCCCGGTGTATTGCTCATATACTTCATATCCTGAAAAAGTTATTACATTTAAAATCCCGCAGCAAAAATGGGATGCCGGACATTTCTTTGCGTCACTTCCGGCAGGCATTTTTGAAACTGTTCGTTATATTAAAGCGAGGGGAGATTTAATTTTTACGATGAATTTTTGTTTGCCCATTGCAATGCCCGACAGCATTGATTTTTCAATGAGTTTGTCACGTGAAAAATTTACTATTATCCGTTGGGGTAAGCGACCGCTTGATTTTATCAAGGATACATTCACATATACTGTGTTTACGGAAAATGCAGGGCAGCAGAATATTCGTGTGAATCCGGATGATCCGGCTTTTTGTCCGTTTAATGAAATCGCGCCTGTACTGGTCAATGCCGTTCTGACTTCTGAAGACGGTGGTTATTGGCTGCATCGGGGGTTTCATCCCGAGGCATTTCGCAAATCTATTGCGGTGAATATAAAAGAAAAACGATTTGCACGCGGAGGCAGTACCATCACTATGCAATTGGTTAAAAATATTTTTTTATCCAGAAATAAAACAATCAGTCGTAAGGCCGAAGAAGCCCTGATTGTATGGCTTATTGAAACCCTTCATCTGGTTAGCAAAGAGCGTATGCTTGAAGTATACTTTAATATTATTGAATGGGGACCCGGTGTATACGGTATTCGCGCTGCATCTGATTTTTATTTTAAGAAGAAACCGCATGAACTGACTCTTGATGAAGCGGTTTTTCTGGCCTCTATCCTTCCTAATCCCCGTCGTTTCAGATTTACTTTTGGTGACGACCTAAAATCAAAACCGTTTTTTATTGCTTATCGAAACTTGATAATAAAACATATGCTTTCCCGTGGTTATATCACTGAAAATGATACGGTATCTTTAAAGCCATTTATC
>CAZRNJ010000154.1:0-6283 GCA_964601385.1 uncultured Bacteroidales bacterium
TGACGTTTTTTTGATCAGCCCCCGTTCTGTGCATAATACAATAAAGTTATTGTTAAGATACTCTTCGTCGTTTAATGTCTTAACATTGATATAGGCCTGTACAATATCGTCCTGTTCAATGTTGATGACATTTTGCAGCGCCCGTCCCTTCGATCCCTTTGAACCCTCGGGGATCTCGTAAACCTTTAGCCAGTAACATTTTCCTTTTTTAGTAAAGAAAAGGATGGTATTGTGCATGGTTGCGCTGAAAATATGCTCGATAAAATCTTCATCGCGTGTGGTGCTCCCTTTTACACCAATCCCGCCACGTCCCTGCGTGCGGTACTCGGTCAGCAGTGTCCGCTTTATGTATCCAAGCCGTGAAATGGTAATAACCATCTCATCATCGGCATAAAAATCTTCAGGATTGAAATCTTCATCGTTTTGCACAATCTCCGTTCGTCGTTCATCGTTGTACTTTGCTTTTATTTCAATGAGTTCATCTTTGATGATGGTCATCCGTAGCGGCTCTTCGGCCAATACACGATTGTAAAATTCAATCATCTTCATCAGTTCAGCATACTCGTCCTTGATCTTCTGTCGCTCAAGCCCGGTAAGCGCCTGTAGTCGCATATCAAGTATGGCCTTGGCCTGCAATTCGGTAAGTCCGAATCCTGCCATTAGTCCGTCTTTCGCTTCAACAGGATTTTTCGATGCTTTAATCAGTTTTATAATCTCATCAATGTGATCGAGTGCAATCAGTAACCCTTCAAGAATGTGTGCGCGCTTTTGTGCCTGCTCGAGTTCGTATTGTGTCCGGCGTACAATAACATCGTGCCGGTGCTTTACAAAGTATTCAATTAATTGTTTGAGATTAAGGACACGCGGACGTCCGTTAACCAGTGCAATATTATTAATTGAAAATGCATTTTGCAAAGGGGTTAGTTTGTACAGATGGTTAAGAACAACATTGGCTATAGCATCTTTTTTTAGTATGATTACCAGTCGCATGCCGTCACGGTCCGACTCATCATTAACGTATGCAATCCCTTCAATCTTGCCTTCATTCACCAGTTCAGCTATTTTATTAATCAGGTCCAGCTTGTTAACCTGGTAAGGGATTTCTTTAACAACAATTGTTTCCCTGCCTGTACTGCTGGTCTCAACTTCGGTGCGGGCACGTACAACAACACGGCCCTTACCCGTTTCATAAGCATCTTTGATTCCACTGATGCCATAAATAATACCTCCTGTCGGAAAATCCGGCCCTTTGATGTACTGGTTCAGCTCGCTAATGCTGATGTCGTTATTATTTATATAGGCAATGATGGCATCTATGCTTTCTCCTAGGTTATGCGGGGCCATATTTGTGGCCATTCCTACCGCAATGCCTGATGCTCCGTTCACGAGCAGGGTGGGGATGCGTGTGGGCATTACCGTTGGTTCTTGCAGGGTGTCGTCAAAATTGAACTGAAAATCTACTGTGTTTTTGTCCAGATCTTTAAGTGTTTCTTCTGCTATCCGGTGTAACCGTACTTCGGTATATCGCATCGCTGCAGGGCTGTCTCCGTCAATCGAACCAAAGTTACCCTGGCCTTCAATCAGCGGGTAACGAAGCGACCAGGGCTGTGCCATCCGTACCATGGCATCATAAACCGATAAATCGCCATGAGGATGATATTTCCCAAGCACTTCGCCTACAATACGGGCCGACTTCTTATACGACCGGCTGGATATCAGCCCTAATTCTTCCATGCCGAATAACACTCTCCGGTGTACCGGCTTTAAACCATCTCTTACATCTGGCAATGCCCGCGATACAATAACCGACATTGAATAGTCAATGTAGGCCGATTTCATCTCTTCTTCGATGTTGGTCCGGATTATTACCTCGCCTGATGATATATTATCCTCTGACATAGTGTGTTATAAAATTTATTATGTAAGTAAAATAAGCGATTTTGAAGCGAATTACCTACAATTATCAATAGATTTTATTAACATTTACTTAAACCTGATTCACGGATAGTAATCCTTAGCTTATCGGGAATTTTAAATCTAGTAAATGTTATTAGGCATGCCTTTTGAAGAGAGAGCATAAACAGCAGTTTTTTACGTTTGTTTATAAAATATCCGGGGAGGTATAATAAATATAGAATTCAATACTTTAACGGCTTTAATACGGTATTTTGGCTGTAAACAGATTGCCGTATATTGATAGTTATTTATTATTTTTGCAATAATTAGGAATTATGGATGCAAAATTTTCACAACGGGTACGTGACGTTTTGTCATATAGTAAAGAGGAGGCATTGCGCCTTGGCAATGCTTTTATTGGGACCGAACACCTGTTTCTTGGTATATTACGTGATGGTGAAGGTATGGCCATTGATATTTTAAACCGTATGGGAGCCGATCTTTACGAATTAAAGCACCGGGTTGAAGATACTGTGCGATCAAAAGAAATGGTTAAATTATCAAATGATGATAACCTCCCTTTGCTGAAAAGTGCCGAAAAGGTCCTGCGGGTGATCTATCTCGAAGCGCGTATGCTTAAGGATACAACGATTGATACCGGTCATCTGCTACTTGCAATTCTGAAGGATGAAAAAAGCGTTGTTACTGAAGTTCTTGATGAACTAAATATTCGCTATGAAAGCGTCAGGAAGGAACTGGAGAAAAAACATCCCGAATCAAAGGCCGATCTGCCTGATGACGACCCTGATGAAGGCCGTCAGCATTTTGGCTCCGAAAAAGGGCCTTTTCAACTGCAGGAGCCGTCTAAAGGTTCATCGAATACTCCGGTTCTTGATAATTTTGGGCTTGATCTTACCCGTGCAGCCGAAGAAAACCGCCTTGACCCAATCATTGGACGGGACAGGGAAATCGAACGTATTGCCCAGATTCTCAGCCGCCGGAAAAAAAATAATCCTATTCTGATTGGTGATCCGGGTGTCGGAAAATCAGCCATTGCCGAAGGGCTTGCTATGCGGATTGTGAAAAAACGTGTGTCGCGAACCTTGTTTGGCAAAAGGGTGGTTACCTTGGATCTGGCCTCTTTAGTCGCTGGAACAAAATATCGCGGCCAGTTCGAAGAAAGGATTAAAGCATTGCTTAACGAATTATCCAAAACTTCTGATGTTATCCTTTTTATAGACGAAATTCATACTATCGTTGGCGCTGGTGGCGCTACCGGTTCCCTTGATGCGGCCAATATGCTTAAACCGGCTCTCGCTCGTGGCGAGATTCAGTGTATCGGCGCAACTACTCTCGATGAGTATCGTCAACATATCGAAAAAGACGGCGCGCTCGAACGTCGCTTTCAGAAGGTAATGATTAACCCTACTTCCGTTGACGAAACAATTGCTATCCTTACAAATGTAAAAGAACGCTACGAAGATCATCATAACGTGAGCTATACACCCGAGGCAATTCAGGCATGTGTTATGCTTACTAACCGTTATATTACCGACAGGCATCTTCCTGATAAAGCTATTGATGCACTCGATGAAGCCGGATCCAGAGTGCATATTACGAATATCCATGTCCCTGAAAAAATCCTTGCAATAGAGAAACTAATCGAGGAAACAAAGAAGGAAAAAGTTAGTGCGGTGAAAAATCAGAATTTTGAAAAAGCTGCCGGTTTTCGCGAGAAAGAAAGGGAGTTGCTTGAAGATCTGGATAAAGAAAAAAATAAATGGGAGGGTGAACTGAGTAAAAACAGGGTGCTTGTAACCGAAGATAATGTTGCCGAGGTGGTTGCAATGATGAGTGGTATACCGGTACAGCGTATCGCACAGGCCGAAGGTGTACGGCTAATGAATATGAAGGAAGAACTGAACGCGCATGTCATCGGCCAGTATGAGGCAATACAAAAGGTTGTGCAGGCAATTCAACGCAACAGGGCAGGACTGAAAGACCCTAATAAACCGATTGGCTCTTTTATCTTTTTAGGCCCAACCGGTGTGGGTAAAACTCAGTTGGCTAAGGTCCTTGCTCAATTTCTCTTTGAGTCAACCGATAACCTGATCCGTATTGATATGAGCGAGTATATGGAGAAATTTTCTGTATCTCGTCTCATCGGCGCCCCGCCGGGATATGTTGGATACGAAGAGGGTGGACTGCTTACCGAAAAAGTTCGCCGCCGCCCTTATGCCGTGGTATTATTCGATGAAATTGAAAAGGCACATCCCGATATTTTTAATATTCTTCTTCAGGTGCTTGATGATGGACAACTTACCGATAGCTTAGGACGGAAAGTGGATTTCCGCAATACAATTATTATCATGACCTCTAATATTGGTACCCGTCAGTTGCGCGAATTTGGCACCGGTGTTGGTTTTGCCACCCAGTCACGTCAGGACCAAAATGCCGATATGGCTAAAGATGTGCTGCAGAAAGCGCTCCGCAAAACATTTGCACCTGAATTTTTAAACCGGGTAGATGATGTTATTATTTTTAACCAACTGACAAGAAAAGACATAGATAAGATTATTGATGTTGAACTGGTCGGGTTGTTCAAACGTATTGAATTGCTGGGATATAAAATAAAAATTACTCCTGCTGCACGCAATTTTATTGCAGATCGCGGATTTGATGCCCAGTTCGGCGCACGTCCTCTTAAACGTGCTATTCAAAAGTATATTGAAGAACCAATGGCCGGATTGCTCATCAAATCACCTGCCTCGCAAGGTAGTGTAATTCTTGTCGGTTACAACAAGAAAAAGGATGAAACGATCATTCGCTATGAACGACAGCCATCCGGTAAAACAGTTAATTAATCCTGGCGTATTAAATATTTAGCACTTTCTTTTGTGGCGGACGATTATATTTGTCTAATCGGTAGGAAGCATTATAAAATAATGCATTAAAATATCGTTATTTATGGGCATGGAATGTTGTGTTTTTAAGTATAATCTTGTTGGATTAAATTTATAGAAAATGAGTGAATTAATAAATAATTCAAAAAATAGAAAGGAAAAGCTCAAAGAGTTAATTCTGAAATTGCATAGCGGACATTCAGAACAACAAGTTCGACATGAATTAATTGAAACTCTTCAACAAATACCTTATGACGAAGTTGTTGAGGTTGAACAAGAATTAATTGAATCTGGGTTGCCCCAGGAGGAAGTTCTTAGATTATGCGATGTGCATGGAGCTGTTTTGCATGGTAATATAAACCTTTCTGCATCGAAACAGGTACCCGAAGGGCATCCCATTGATGTGATGTTCAAGGAGAATGTAGAATTAAAAACTCTTGCAAATCAAATTTTATCATTAATTAAAATGATAAGTGAAAGCCAAATGTTCGATAATAATTTAATCTTAAAGCTTAGAGGATTTTACAATGCTCTTTTTGATGTTGACAAGCATTACAAAAGAAAAGAATATTTGATTTTCCCTTTCCTTGAAAACTATGGCATTACCGGACCACCGAAAGTAATGTGGGGTAAACACGATGAAATCCGTGAACTCATTAAAGGTTCCATAGAGTTGTTACAAAGCGAAAATATTACAGTTGATGAGTTTCTCGCGTCATCAGAGATTATTTTATTGCCGGCAATTAATCAGGTTGTTGATATGACCAAAAAGGAAGAAGAAATACTTTTTCCTATGACCTTAGACAAATTAACAGATGCTGACTGGTACGAAATAGAAAAGCAGTCATTAGAAATTGGCTTTTGCCTCTACGATCCGTCAAAAACATGGAAACCGGAATGGGTAAAAGAAGATACACTCCCTGAAATGAATAAACTTACAGGTAATATTCAGTTGCCATCAGGTAATTTCTCGGTCGAGGAATTGCTGGCAATATTTAATCATTTACCAATTGATATAACTTTTGTAAACAAGGACGATAAAGTTAAGTATTTCTCACAAGGAAAGGAACGGATTTTTCAACGAAATCGTGCAATCCTTAACAGGGATGTGCGGTTATGCCACCCGCCGGCAAGTACCCATATTGTTGATAAAATCATTGATGATTTTAAAAGCGGAAAAGAAGATCGTGCGCCGTTTTGGATAAACATGAGCGGTAAAATGATTCACATAGAGTATATTGCCTTACGAAACGAGAAAGGAGAATACTTGGGGACACTTGAAGTTTCACATAATATACAAGAATACAGGGACCTTAAAGGTGAACAAAGGATCTTATCATATTCAAAGAAATAATTTATGGAAAATCATAAACTAATAATCAGCCCCAAGACAAAGGTTCTGCAGCTAATAGAATCTTATCCCCAACTTGAAGATGTTTTGATAAATTACGTACCTGCATTTAAAAAATTAAAGAATCCTATAC
>CAZRNJ010000155.1:0-6238 GCA_964601385.1 uncultured Bacteroidales bacterium
ATCAATATATCGTATGGATTTGTATTGCTTGTCGGAGAAGAAATTTTCGGAAGAACTTAATCCCGGATTTTCAATTGATTAATCTCAACTGAAAAACACCTTTAAACCCGGATTTTTCAGTTGGTTTCATCAACTGAAAAACGCTCTTGAAAATCTAATCGTTAGCTGGATTGCTAACAATAAGATTTTCTAAGGCGGGGTTACCGCGTTAATGCAATAGAAATGTAGGTTTTATAGTATATAAGGAATTTCTATTGCAAAATCGCGATTAAAATAATTTGAAATTCCAAAATATCCAATTTCACTTAATAAGGATAATCCAGTATCCACGGTTTAGCCGGAACGACACGATTGCAACGAGCAATTGAATAAGCGGAAAAATATCCAATCGCGCCATTCGATACATTTGAACGGGTATTAGCCGGAGGGCCTCTGAATATCGGGTTGTAGTAAGCATTCGATTGTAATTCGGCAAGAAAAGAATAATAATCTTTAGTAATTGAATTACGTTCGAAGGTCACTATGTCCCCGGGGGCCACATGCTCCTCGGGTCTTTTGGTAGGTCCGCTCTGAAAAAGAAATTGAGACCAAATCCCGTTAGTATAGTTTCCGTTAAATAGAACATCGTCCTGTATCCATAAATCCGTTGCCTTTTCGTGTGCCAGTACCCCATTGATGGATGCTTTAAACACATAAAACTCGGTAGTTGGCGGATCCTGGGCGTATACCATAATTGCAAAAACCGAATCCGGACCCAAAGCCGTATAGAATAATTTTATTGAGTCAATAGGAGACACCGGATTAATGCGGCTTTCAGCAGTATACAACTCAATCTCTTTATCATCATTCACATCTACATTAGCAATAGACAAGATATATGTTTTACCGATTTCACCATAAACATCAGCCGTAGTTTCATACACACCCGGCTCGGTGGCACTTTCGGCAAGTAAAAACACTTTGCTGCCATCAGAGATACGAACATCGGCTCCAGTTACAGGAGGCGATGGCTGGTTATAAAAATAATCGCTTGTAGTCGTCAGTTTTACCCTGTGTTTAGTGGTGTCGGTGGTAATACATCCGTCAACAACCAATCGCTTATAGGTGTTGTCAACTTTGATGTCAATCCGCTCGGTACAGCCGGCCAGAATGAGCGTTGTGATGATGATATTGATATACTTTTTCATACCTGTTTTATTCATCCGTTTCAGAAATAAAAATTATAGGTGTATGCAGGAAGGATGGGGAAAATATATGATTTTTCGGCATAGGTTACATTCGGATCATTCTCATCCTGGACAAAATTAATTGACCATGCATTATGACGGTTATAGACATTATAAAACGAAATGACATGTTCGCCGCGCCAAGATTTGATGCTGTTTGTTTTTCCGCGGATAATCAGCGACAAATCCATACGGTGATAATCGGGCATACGATAAGCATTGCGATCGCTGTATACTTTTAAGAATACGCCCTGGTATTCGGCACGACCAACCGGGAAAGTAACAGGGTTTCCGGTGGCATACACGAAGGTTGAAGATACAGTGACGCGTTTAGAGAAATCGTAGTTAATAACCACCGACACATTATGCGGTTTATCGTATGGAGCAGGATATTCGCGACCTCCATTTATTTCGAGTATTTTGCGGCGCGTTTTCGACAAGGTATAGCTGATCCAGCCACTCAGATCGCCACTTGATTTACGAATGAGGAACTCAGAGCCATAAGAATAAGCCGTGCCAAAGCGAAGTTCCTGCTCCATATACTTATTCAGTAAAAGATTGGCATTGTCCTTGAAATCAATGACATTTTTCATATCTTTATAATACAGTTCAATGGATGTTTCAATCGTATGGTCGCGAAAATTTCTAAAAATACCGGCAGCATACTGATCACAAAACTGAGGTTTGACCGTAGCCGACGAAGGAAACCATATATCCAGCGGTGTGCCGGCTGTTGAGTTCTGCGCAAGGTGCACGTATTGAATTGTACGTGAATAGCTTGCTTTTAATGATGCATTATCGGTCAGAACATAATTCAAACCAGCCCGCGGTTCAAAACCGAAGTATTCGTTAAAAATCACGTTATTCCCATATTTGATTGTATCAGCCAGCGTATGGTCGGTATTATAGCGGTATTCAACGCCAGGGCCGGCATTCTGGAACATTGAAAAACGGAGACCGTATTTAAACGTCAGCTTCGAAGTCAATTTCTGATTATTGGCTGCATAAATACCATGTTCGTAGGAATAATTTTTCCGGAGCTTAAGTTCATTAAAAATCGAACTCTCGCCGACACCCTTTGCTTTACCGGGATCAAATTTATGGTAGGTTACGCTGTATCCGAAATGGATGGTATTGGCGGGATTGAGATACCAGACCACATCGTTCTTACCGGTAAAATCTTCCATTTTCGATAGCCAGATAAAAGAATTGGCCTCCCCTTTTGGAGTTCCCAGCGAGTAATCGTATCTTCCGTAGATCAGAGACAAATTATTAAAAAGCTTTTTAGAGAACAGGTGATTCCAACGTCCGGTGAGTGTACGATTACCAAAACCCATCTCAGCCCACTTGTTTTTATAGAAGTCACGTCCTGAATATCCCGAGAAATAGAGCCGGTTATTCTCGTCAATGGTATGGTTTATTTTCCCATTAAAATCATAGAAATACAATTTGTTTTTACGCACTGTTTCGTCCCTAGCAAAAGGCAGGAACAGTTTATCGGCATAAGTACGCCGGCCCGATACGATAAATGAGGTATTATCTTTTAAAATAGGGCCTTCGAGTGTCAGCCGGCTGGAGATAGTGCCGATGCCGCCAGTACCGGCAAACTTCTTGGCATTGCCTTCCTTCATACGGATATCAAGCAATGAAGAGAGACGTCCACCGTACTGTGCAGGTATGTCACCCTTGTAGAGCGTTACATCTTTCACAGCATCATTGTTGAATACAGAGAAAAAGCCCAGCAGGTGCGATGAGTTATACACCGTTGCTTCGTCAAGTAATATCAGGTTCTGATCGGAACTGCCGCCGCGAACGCTGTAACCGTTTGAACCCTCGGAAATCGTTTGTACACCGGGCAAGAGTTGTATCGCCTTGATAACATCCACCTCGCCAAGCAATGCAGGGATCTCCTTTATCTGCTTGCTTTGCAGCTTATCAACACTCATCTCGTTATTAACAATATTTTTATTTTTTTTCTCAGCCGTTATTTCCACTTCCTGCATCTCCTGTATATCCGGAGGCATCTCAAAGCTGACAGTAAGATTTTGCTGCAGTTGTATGGTTCGGGTGATATTTTTATACCCGAGATACGATATTTCGAGTGTATAGGTACCGGCCGGCAAGCTGAGAGCAAAAAAACCATATTCATTGGTAACAGTTCCTGTTGCCAATTCTTTTACATAGATAGTAGCGCTGATAAGTGTTTCACCGTTTGACTGATCTTTAACATGTCCGCTGACTGTAAATCGTTTTACCGCTTTCTCATCACCTGAAAAACCATTGCCACTGTTGAACAGGAGCAGAATAAAAAATAAAAACCTGATTCTCATAGCTGTGTAATTCTTCATTTTCATTGTTTAAACCCACCGAACATCAGCGATAAACCAATAAAAGGGCTGTTAAAATCTTTATTCCTGTAAAAAGGACGTACAACACCATTTTCATTGAGATAACTTCGACTATCTACCCCGGACACATAGCGGTAACCCACATCGGCGCTAAGTTTAAACCAGCGTGTAACATTGAGTTCGAGCATTATTTTCGGAATACCGACAAAAACAATATCATAGGCCAGCTCGTCCTGAATAACCATATACTCATCCTGCAGAGAGATAGACCCACCGCCTGCCTGTAGCTAAGCGCCAAAATGTAACAGTTTCCATGAATTAAACAGATAACCGCTCCATAACCCGCCATGGCCGAATGCGAGGATCAGATTGCCATAATCGGGCAAGTCATTGCGCCGGTGCATAGTAGCAAGCCCCATACCATAGCCGCCGATAAAAAATTTCTGGTTAAAGATAACTGCACCTCCACCACCCTGCGAAACAGCAAATTCGCCTTCAACCAGCGAAAATTCTGTCATTGTGCCACCAAACCCCGATATGCGCACGTCGGATAACTGATCAAACAGGTATTGAGGGGTTGCTTCATCCTGCGACTTTACTGTCAGTGTAGCGGCTATCAGCCATCCGGTAAAAAACAAAAATTTATTCCTCATAATCTTTATATTTACGGTGTAAAAGTATTTAAATTTAAATCGTTGTTTATTAACATATCATTAAACGCCGGAAATAATCCGTTGAAAATAATGACAAGATAAAACACAATAGGTTGCAATTTGATTAAAAAAATATGCAAATAGCTGACAAATTTATAATTACGATCTTCGGAGCATCGGGCGATCTGACGAAAAAGAAGTTGATACCCGGTTTGTACAATCTTTTTCAACAAAAACTTTTTGGTAAGAATTTTGCTATACTTGGTATAGCCAGAACCATTTATACTGATAAGAGCTACCGGCAATATATTTCGAGAGAAACAGCAATCAATGATCCGGACTTTATAAGCAGGTTATATTTTATTTCAGTGAATACTACATCGGTTGACGATTATGAAAAGATCAAGACACGCCTGGAGTTGCTTGACCAACAGTATCACACTAACGGGAATATATTGTTTTATATGTCGCTACCGCCATCCATGTTTTCGGCTGTAATAGGCGGACTTGCACATACGGGATTGAATAATCATAATACAACAACTGGTTGGCGCCGCATTATTGTTGAGAAACCATTCGGTTATGATTTGGAAAGCGCTCAAAAATTGAATAAAGAATTATTATCAGTATTTTTTGAGCAGCAGATATACAGGATTGATCATTACCTGGGAAAAGAAACGGTACAGAACATTTTAGTTACACGATTTTCGAACAGTATATTTGAGCCCTTGTGGAACAATAAGTATATTAACCATGTTCAGATTTCAGCAGTTGAAGATATAGGCATCGAAAAACGCGGAGGATACTATGATAGCAGTGGTGCGTTGCGAGACATGGTACAGAACCATCTGCTTCAGGTATTCGGGATGATAGCCATGGAAGAGCCGTCGTCAATAGATTCGGCGAGCATACGTGATAAGATATCGGAAGCATTTAAAGCGCTGAAAATACCGGACACCAAAAAAATGCTTACCGATGTAATTCGCGGCCAATACACCCGCTCGTGCAAAGATGAATTTATGATGGCCGGATACAAACAGGAGGATGGTATCCCCGAGCAGTCAACCACTGAAACCTATGTAGCGTTAAAAGCCGAAATAGATAATGAACGGTGGAAAGGCGTACCATTCTTCTTTCGAACCGGAAAGCGGCTACGTAATAAAGTGTCGGAGGTTGTGATACAATTCAAGCCATCTGTTACCAGATTATTTAATAATCACAACAATGAGCCCAATCAGCTTGTTTTCCGGCTTCAGCCCGACGAAGGAATCCTGTTCAGGTTCGGACTCAAGAAGCCGGGAGCAGGATTTGATATCACTAATGTCAATATGCTTTTCCGCTACTCATCTATGGTTGAAAAGCCCATTGTGAGCGGGTACGACCGGCTGCTGCTCGACTGCCTGAATGGCGACTCAACACTTTTCAGTCGTGGTGATGCACAAGAACAATCATGGAAATTCATTACGCCTATACTTAATTTTTTCAAGGAGAATCCAAATCATAATCTGTACGGATACAAAGCAGGGACCTGGGGCCCGATCGAAGCTACCGACCTTATTTTTAAAGAAACCGGTTATCTGTGGCGAAACACTTGCCGCGGGTTGGAGAATGAATGTATTTGTATGCTTTAGCCCTGATTTTTCCGTTGATTAATCTCAACTGAGAGCCGATCAGGAGAATCAATCTTTCGGATTAATGTTCAGACATTTTTAACCTCGTTCACCAGTTTCTGGAGCGTATTTTTCGCATCACCGAACAACATGCGGGTATTATCTTTATAAAACAAATTATTTTCGATAGCGGCATAACCCTTGCCCATTCCACGTTTGAGCACAATAATATTTTTTGCTGTATGGGCACGAATAATGGGCATACCGGCAATGGGGCTAGCAGGGTCTTCTTCGGCTGCCGGGTTGACTACATCATTGGCGCCAATGATTAATACCACATCTGTTTCGGGCAACAAAGGATTAATAGAATCCATTTCCACCAGTTTCTCATAAGACACATC
>CAZRNJ010000156.1:0-5874 GCA_964601385.1 uncultured Bacteroidales bacterium
CAGGATCGTAGGCAACTGGCGTTCCGTGCTGGTCGCCAGCAGGATGAGCAGCGAACCCGGGGGCGGTTCTTCGAGCGGCTTGAGGAAGCAGTTCGCGGAACTGGCGTTGAATTCGTCGGCTTCCTCGACTATGCCGACCTTGTGCTTGCCAACATAAATTTCCCGTATACCGTAACCAAAGAGAATACCTTATATAAGTGCGGATGGACTCCGCTTGACGGCAGCACTTTTCCTTCAACAATAACTCATACCTGGGTTAACGGGCACCTGGTGTATGAGAATGGGAAAATAAACACTGACAATAAAGGAAAACAACTCCGTTTTAACCATTAACCGGAATACCAATCCCAATATATTATGAAACCACTATTTATGTTTTTTTGTTTTTCGATAATTATCACCTGTTGTAAACAGAGTACTCCGGTTGAAAAACAGCAGACGGAACCAGCATCTTCGTGTTGTAAAAAAACTGCCGATCAAGGCGACACTGTAATTAATGATGCCATTATTTTAAATCCAGATCCTGAAGATACATGGACGACAGAATGTCTCAAAGACCTCAGACGTGAGAAACTGATTGATCAGTTGTTTGCAGCCGTGTATGCAGGAAAAGCCACTGCCTACGACCATGAAACTGAGCAGGTGCTGAAATCAGATGAAGTTAAAAAAATAGAACAAAGAGCCGGCAACGAACGATCGAAAATCGGCAAGCTACAATTTATCGAGACATGGATATATGATTCAATATCCACCAGCTTAACTAAAAAAGTTATCGCCGTCACCCTTGGCTATGAACTAAGAAACGAGCAAGGAGAATTTCGTGGACATAAAGCAGGAATAAAAATCAAGCTCAACACAAACTGATGGCTATAAAACCGGGACGGATCCGAATGCTGAAAGACGGACAACGAAATACAGGACCCGTTATTTACTGGATGAGCCGCGACCAACGCGTACATCATAACTGGGCATTACTTTTTGCACAGGAATTATCTTACACATGGAAAAAATCACTGATGGTTATTTTTACAATAACTTCTGATTATCCGGGAGCTGAAATCAGACATTATACAATATTGATTGACGGATTAAAAGAAATTGAAAAAGAACTTTTCCGGTTTAATATACCCTTCCGGATACTTTCCGGCGACCCGGCGATTGAGGTCCCGGTATTCTGCCGGGAAATAAATCCGGCAGCACTGGTCACTGATTTCGATCCACTGAGACAGAAGAGGAAATGGAAACAACAAGTGTCGGAACAAATATCCTTACCGGTTTATGAAGTTGACGCACACAATATCATACCCTGCCTCACAGTCAGCAACAAAAAGGAATACGGCGCATACACCCTCCGTCCTAAAATCAAAAAATTAATGCCGGAATACCTCGATAAGTTTCCCGAGGTTAAAAAAAATATTGAACCAATACCGCAGGTTATTCCAAATAACTGGCAAAAAATAATGCAACGACTAACATTAAACCATCATGCTTTAGCTGTAAAAGAATTCGATTCGGGTCCGGGAGCAGCTTTAAGAAAAATGAAAATATTCATTTACGAAGGACTTGATTATTACGATGTAAAAAAAAACGATCCTAACCAAAACGGCACATCAATGCTATCTCCTTACCTGCATTATGGCCATTTATCGGCACAGTATCTGTTGATGGAGATAATTAAAAGAGAGCACCTGAATTCGGGCGCTGCCGGTTTTATCGAAGAACTGGTAGTTCGCAGGGAATTATCCGACAATTTTTGTTATTACAATCCCCATTACGATTCGTTTGAGGGTTTTCCGCAATGGGCTAAAGACACACTGAATAATCATCGAAAAGATGAACGTGAATACCTCTATTCCATGGAGCAATTTGAGAACAGCCAGACACATGATCAATTATGGAATGCTGTTCAACATATACTGACAGTGAAAGGCACAATGCATGGTTACCTGCGGATGTACTGGGCAAAAAAAATACTCGAATGGACATCATCACCCGAAGAGGCATTGCACATAGCCATAACGCTGAACGACAGATACCAACTCGACGGCCGTGACCCGAACGGTTATACAGGTTGTTGCTGGTCAATTGGAGGGGTTCATGACCGGCCCTGGACAGAACGGCCGGTATTTGGCAAAATCAGATACATGAATTATGCCGGATGTAAACGTAAATTTAATGTAGATCAGTTTATAAAAAACAGCGGCTACAGGTAATGCAGATGATTACGGCTTTGTTGGCCCGGATGATAGCTGCAGCGGATGAATTGTCAGATCTTTGGAACATTCAAAAAAATGTATAGTCCGGTTCTCATATCCGCCGCCATTACCAACATTTACAAAATCAAAATTGGTTTGATACGGTTTAAATGTAACCTTCTGCAAACAAGGAGCCAGATCCTTGCCGAACATTGAAAATGCAGTAATAAAATAACCGGCAACATCATACCCAAGCAATGTATTATTATATCCTTTATGATTAATCCTGTAAAGTTCGGTTCCAAAAAATTTATGATAATGAAGAATGAGATTTTTCACTGAAGCCAGATCAAAATCAACATAGAAAGGAGTATAAAAAACCATCTCCATATCAAAAAAATTCTCCGGATTAATAGTTTTAAAAACCTGCCACCCGGGCAACCCAAATAATTTTACGGGATACTCAATATTTTTTGTCATCAAATCGCTAAGCACACTGCCAATCATAGTTTCCCGCTCAGAAGGGATAATTACCAGATTTGTTTTATTGGCTTTTAAAAGATGCGTAACATTTTCGGGAACCGAATCGTAATTTATTTCAGTATACGAGAACGAGGGTGTACAAGGGCTGATTTGGGAATATTTTGCAAGCATCCTGCGAAACTGCGTAACCAGATCGTAATCATACATTGTCCTGCTGTAAACCAATAAAACATTTTTATCGCACTGGCTGGCAATAAAGCGGCAGGCGCGGTCAACCTCGGTACCGGGCGTAGGACATACCTGAAAAAAATAAGGATTATCATAGACCATGCTGTCCGGATCGTATAAAGCAGAAATAAGCGGAATTGCATTATTCTTTGAGAAGGATGATACCTGCAGCAGCAATTGCCCGGGCGCCTGACTGATAATCATGTTCATTTTCTTCATCTCCTCACGTGCAAGAATTGTACGGATCATATTGGTGTCGTTGCTGCAATCATAAACATAAAGGTTAACAGACAACCCGGAAAGTTTAAGGTTTTCAACAGCCATTAAAATTCCTTCATAATAATCTATGGCCGGGACGGACTGGTTATAAATAAAATCTTCGATTGGAACCTGTTGCGAATAATTACCATCTTCGACCAGGGCAGAATCCATTGAAGTCATTTTAGGCGGATTAAAATTTTCGTACAGATAGAAAGACAGAATCACTGCAACATTAATTTCTTTAGAAAGATCAGTTGCCGGTTTGCTGCAATCTGTTTGCAGAGGCGATGTAACCGCAGGCCGTACCGTATCGGGTAAAACTATATCAGCCGGTTTATGAAGAGGAATAAGAATTGTTGTGGCTGCTTTCAGTTCACCCTCTTTGAGAAAGCTATTAGATTCAATAATCTCTTCCGGAGTAACACCATACTGTTTAGATATGGAATAAATTGTTTCTTTACGTTTCACTTCATGAGCCAGAAACCCTGAAGGTACAGCGGGTTTCGCAGATGCAGAACCGGAACGGGGTATACGTATCACCTGATTATCCTGTGTATTATTAAGGTCAATATCTGAATTACACTTAATTAGTGTTTCCATCGGAATGCCATACCGGACTGACAATGCATAGACCGTCTCCCCCTTTTTTAGCTTATGATAACTATATTCCTCTGCCAACTTGCTGTTGTCTGCGCTCACAGCAGGGATCTTCAGCGCCATACCGGTTTTCAGTCCTGCTGCTGTCAGGGGATTTTCCGACTCAATTGCCTGCTGTGAAACCTGATATGCTTTGCTGATAGAAAATAACGTTTGTCCCTTCTCCACCGTATGAATAAAATATTTTTTACCACCGATCATCACAATATCTTTCGACACCTTCACCTCAACAGGAGGTTCCTGAATAAATGCAGCGGGCTGAACAAACAAAAACAAACAGATAAAGAATATATATCGCATACCGGTTATATAATTCAATTTACTGACACAAAGTTAAAAAATAAGGTTAGCAAATACTATTCCGGCGAAAAAAACATTAGCCAAATCATTCACCGGGACAGTAAGCGGTATACTTCGGTTTGCAGATTGGTACGGACATTCAGTTGTAACAAGCGGTCGTTATCCTGATCGGGATGAACCCTGTTCGAGAGAAAAACAAACACAATACCAGTAACAGGGTCGGCCCAGGCAATAGTACCGGTAAAACCTGTATGGCCAAAGCTTTCGGGCGACACGCTTTTAGAGGCGGGGCTTTCCTTCTCCGGAATAAATTCGGCCCGGTCAAACCCAAGAGCACGCCGGTTTCCGGAACTACAGAAAGCGCAGCTTGTAAACAAATCAATTGTAGATGGCTTAAAAAAACAGGTAGCGCCATAGCAACCTTTATTCAGATACATCTGCATGATTTTGGCCACATCATTGGCTGAAGCAAAAACACCCGCCGATCCGCCAACCCCGCCCAGCATAGCCACGCCGGCATCATGAACATATCCATGGATAATCTGTTTACGGAAAATAATATCATTCTCGGTAGGCACCAGCCGGTTTTTGGAAAAACGGGCATTCGGCAGATAGCCAATGGTAGGAGCTCCAAGGGGCTTATATAAACTATCGTCAACAAACCGCTCTAAAGGCATGCCATACATTCTTTCAATAATTTGCTTAAAATAATAATATCCGAGATCGCTATACCGGTATTCTTTTTTTCCGATTTCAGAATTATTGATCCGGTTATAAATCGTATCCTTATATGAACTGTGCAGATACAGATTATCTGCAACCTGTAATGAATAAACATCACTTCGCGAAGGACTAAAGATATCACGCTTGAATACATAATTTTTGTTGAGATACTTACCTTTATCAATTTTAAAAGGATAAATATCCGACTGCTGTTTGCTGATCAGGTTATCACCAGGATAAAGCGGTTCAAACGTACTGATATAAAAAGGAATCCAGGGTACAAGTCCTGCCTGATGTGCAAGAATATCTTTAATTACAAGATTTCCCTTATTGGTTGAATCCAGCCATGGGAGATATTCATCCAGTGGTTTATTGATATCAAGACGGTGTGACTCAAAAAGCTTCATCAAAGCAGGTATTGTAGCCGTGATTTTGGTAAGGGATGCAATGTCGTAGATATCTGTTACACTCACCTGCTGGCGGTTTTGATAAGTATGATAACCGAACGATTTATGGTAGAGTACAACAGAATTTTTTGCTATCAGCAACTGGCATCCGGGCATGGCCTTATTACTGATGGCATTATAAATAATTGAATCAATGCGAACGAAATCACTTGTACTAATGCCAAATTCTTCAGGCATGGAATACTTAAACCGTACAGCCGAGGTTTCCAATCCGGCGCCAATCGCGAAAAGACCAGGTACAGATACCGGGAGACGACCTTTCGCGCCAATACCGCCGAACAACAGTTGAGCAGACAGGTCCTGCGCATCATCGGTATTTTCGTATGACACAAGAAAAGCTGCCGCATCAGCAGCATGGGTTATCATTGCTGCGGCATAGGGATTTCCAAACAAAGAAATTATCAGCGTTGCTTTATTACAAACCGATTGAATAAATTCATTAATTGCAGGAGTAATTCCAAAACGACTGGCCGGATTATCACTGACCGCATGAAGCGCAACAATTACCAGATTATATCCGGAAAGGTTATTTGCCAGATTTTCATACTCGACCTTTAAAG
>CAZRNJ010000156.1:5884-6176 GCA_964601385.1 uncultured Bacteroidales bacterium
TGAGAATAAACGACCGCACCGGCGCATAAAGAGAGGCCGTTTCCTGAAAGCGGGTTGTTTTATCGGCGCCAAGAGACACAATGGCAATTTTTAATGATTCAAGATTTTTAAGAGGGATGATATCATTATCATTACGGACAAGAGTCAGAGACGATTCAATTAAACGGCGATTGAGATAACGCGCCTGTGAGGTGTTAATCCGGCTGTATAAATTAGTATCACTCAGTTGAACTCTGTTTGCCAGGCCAGCGCGGTATTTAGCCATAAGTATTTTGCGGCATCTGCGGTTAAT
>CAZRNJ010000157.1:0-6151 GCA_964601385.1 uncultured Bacteroidales bacterium
CCCCAAGACAAAGGTTCTGCAGCTAATAGAATCTTATCCCCAACTTGAAGATGTCTTGATAAATTACGTACCTGCATTTAAAAAATTAAAGAATCCTATACTCAGAAAAACAGTTGCTAAAATTGCAACTTTGCAACAAGCAGCAGCTGTTGGTAATGTAAAGATTGAGGATTTAATTAACCTGTTAAGACGAGAGGTTGGACAAGATACTCTTGAATTAGCAAACGAGGTGAATTATAATACAAAGCGGCCTGATTGGTTTGACGATTCAAAAGTAACGTCAGAATTAGATGTTAGAGAGATGCTAAATGCCGGAGAACAACCTATTATTAAAGTTATATCAGATTTGAATAATCTTCAAGCGAACGAAATCTATAAAGTAATAGCACCATTTGTACCTGCACCATTGATTGACAAGTCATTGAGTATTGGCATAGACCACTGGGTAAAAAAAGAAACAGAAGAGTTGTTTTTTGTATATTTTATGATGAAAAATGAATAACGCATTCTAAAACACCTAATAAGAAATTGCGGGTTTAGTTGGTTATTCAAAGGACGTATTTCGCTTTAATTTTCGTGTAATTCGAATAGAAATTGTCCGCAATGCCGATTTTTCATGGTGTCATCCGGCATTATGTTTTATATCCGAAGTATATCCAGTCGCCCAGTTGTGATTCACAGGTGTAATTTTTTAATCCGATAGCTTCGACCAATTGTTCTTTGTAATGAAAAAAATGAAGATGCAGGTCAAGTGTGTAATAATAATACCGTTGCCTTGGCACAACAATGATTAATTGTTTTGCTGCAACGCGTTTAAGCTCGCTGATGGCTTTTCTGTAGTCGGCTATATGCTCAATTGTATGATGACAGGTTACTACATCAAAGGCATTATCAGCAAATGGTAGCTGCTCAATATTTCCGTAATGAAACGGGCAGTCAATATATCGTAGTGCTTGTTTGAGGTCGCACCCGGCAACTTCGGGAACTATTTCATGCGCTTGGCTCAGCCAGTAGCCATTGCCGCAACCAACATCCAGTAACGATTTTGCACCGGATATGATGTGCTGTTTCATGTGATGGATGGCTGATTGTGTCAGGTCGGTTACCCTGTCGCGAGCCAATGTGCCCATGGTTTGATAGATCCGGATATACTCTTCTTCGCTGAGTGTCGGCGCAATTTTTTTAAAATGCATGGCCGTGTGCAGATTCTTTCCTTTAAACCAGATGAAAAAAAACGGATACATGAAATAATAGTTGTCGCGGATCAATGGCGGCAGACATTCATCAATTATAAAGCGGATAGCGTTTGTAAGGGTACGGTTCATGATATATTTTTTCTCTGATGGCAAAGATATGGTTTTTGTGATTAATGACAATCATAGCCGCTGAACGGGACTATACAGCGAGTTGCGCTCCTGCGGCTCCCGGCCTGCCGAATGGATTATTTCTTCAAGTTCTTCCCTGCTGAGTGAATGTGTCGTTTTGTAAATGGTGGTGGGATGATAATTTGTTCCGTCCAGATCATCTACCCCGAAATATAGTGATAATCGCGCCGTTTCTGTTCCTGTCATAGGCCAGTAGGCCTTAAGATGCGGTATATTGTCAATAAAAAGACGTGATACAGCATAGTTTCGGAGTATGTTAACCAGCGACTGTTTATGGTATTCAGGCGGCATCCGTTTTGCCGGTATATAGGTTAACGGTATAAATGCATTAAATCCACCGGTCTTATCCTGTAATTCCCGCAATGCCGATAGATGTGCTATTCGGTCGGCATAGGATTCGATATGCCCGAACAGCATAGTAGCATTGCTGGTTAAGCCAATATGATGCGCTGTTTCGTGTATCATCAGCCACCGTTCGCCACTGATTTTTTCCGGACATAATTTTTTTCGTACCGGAGAATTGAATATTTCTGCCCCGCCACCGGGAAGTGACTGGACTCCGCATTGCTTCAGTTCTTTCAACCCTTGTTCAATGGACAGGCCTTCTTTTTGGCACATATAACTGATTTCTTCGGCAGTAAATGCTTTGATATGTACATCCGGCAGTTCTGATTGAATCAGTCGGATCATCCTGCATTGTTCAAATAATCCTTTGCCGGGATGTACTCCGCCTGTAATATGGATTTCGGTGATCTTTTGTGTACGCAGACCGATGCATATCCGCTTTATTTCTTCATCGGTAAACATGTAGCTGCCGGGTTCTCCTTCGCTGCGCGCATAGTCGCAAAACCGGCATTGATTTACACAGATATTTGTCGGCTCAAGGTGCGCGTTAATATTGTAATAGCACTTTTGCTCCGATTTTTGTTCCCGGACATACGACGAAAGTAATAACAGTACTGATGTTTCGGCCTTTTCGTATAGCCATAACCCATCTGCGTCTGTAATCCGTTCCCGGTTAAAAATCTTGTCCGCGATTTTTTTTGCTTTACCTTCAATTAGTGGTAACGAATCATCTGGCGTAATTTTGTCCATTTTGTATTACAACTTATTGCCGTAGTCGGTGTAAAGCTTTGCTTCATCTGTTTTTCCAATGCGTTTAAGGGCTTCGGCCATCATGAAATAGGCGGGCTTGAAACTGACGTTCTGTTCCAGACATTGTTGTAGATAGGCAATTGCATCGTATGGCCTGTTATTCATCAGATAGGCATAACCTAAGTAATAATAGGCATTCACGTATTTAATATTGATTTGAATAATCCGGTTGAACATACTTATGGCATTGTTCAGATCAAAATTCTGCAGATAGATCATCCCTTTGGCTTCAAGGGCGTGTTCATAGTTCGGATAAACAGTCAGACAACGGTCTAACAGTTCGTGTGCGCGCTGGTAATTTTTTACTTCCGTTAATGCGCGGGCATAATGTAATAGGGCTGTTTCGTTCTGTGGGTCTTCTTTTATCGCTTGCTCAAAATAGGTCATTGCCATCATCAGGTTGTTTTCATTTAATGCCTTGTATCCATAGTAATCATATTTGTGTTTACGTTCAACAACTGCGCATATTGGCGATTGATCAACCTTAACCTGATGGATGGTGTTTTTAGGAGGCCAGTATTGTCTTTTCAGGTGAAACGGATCAATAAATGTATTCCCGAAAATACCATAATCCCAATCGGCCTCACCGCGATCGTAATACCGGGTATAGATAATCTTTACTTTATCGCGGTAGTGTCGGAAATAATACAGTAATGCAGGCGAATAATTGGATGCTACAATGATTTTATTACCGGGCTTTAAAGTGTCAATTTTTGTTTTTATCAGCCACTCGGATGATGCCTTGAGTGAATGAAAATAATAATCCATTTCAAATTTTCCATAGGCCTTTTCTGTGCCTCCGATTAATTCGTTATAGTAAATATATTCGTGCGGATGATTACGGATGGTGTGAAGGATGGGATGAAGAGCCATAGGAACTATCGCCAGCAATGCCAGTAACTGCATACGTCTGGATTTAAACAGCCGTATCATACTCTCTAATCCCATGGCTGCAACACCTGCCATGGAAAGGTATACAAACAGCAGATGCCGCCATCCGCCGTAAACATTGGATTTTTTGTAAATAATATATACAACCGGGAAGACGAACGAAAATATCAGGATAAACAGAATCATTGTTCTGTTATTTATGTTTATTTTACCAAAGGGAATGAAAAACAGCACCATGCCGACAAAAACAACTACAGGTATGGTAATCCACATATATTTTAATGCATAATACCAGGGTACCTGATCACTCCAGATAATTTTTCCGTCATATAATTGCCGTAAACTGGTTTGAAAGTTTGTCATGTTCTTGAGTGCATCAATCGGGTGATTAATAGGATCGGTGAGGGCATACGGCCAGGTAATGATACCTAGTACATAACCCGCAAAGGATGCAAGAAGCATCACCATAAATAATTTGGGTAGATGTCCTGCTGCAATAATTGCGGAACGCAGATCCTTACGAAAAAATATATACATAGCGGTAAATGCAAAAAGGTAAATGATAAGAATCAGGCCTCCGATACGGATGTTCAGTGATAGGGCTACCCCAATGGCTATACCTATTGCATACCGTATTCTGATAAGCGGTAGACATTGTACGAAACGGATAATATAATATAACGTCAGTCCGTTCGCCATAGCAAATGGAATATCTTTTGGATTATTATACGTGTGTCCGAGAAATACGGGCGTGAAAAATAGCAGGAACATGGCAATAAGTCCTGCCCGGTATCCCGCAAGTATTGCTATCAGTAAACCGGTTATAAAGATGGCGAGCCATCCGGTGAGTGATGTCATTATATGACGGCTCTCATAGATTTTGTCAATGTGAAACAAGGTGTTTATTCCATGCATCGCTACATCAAATGTAATATTATAAGCATAGAAGGGTCCATGTTTGCTCACCATATATGAGGTGTCGGCACCGGCTGTTTTAAAGTAATTGTAGACCTTCACGGCTTGTTCAACATGTTTGTCTTCATCTCCCGAAATACCTGCATCGTATGATAAAAAGGGCATAAGGAATAATAAAATCAGGGCTGCTGTCATAAATATAAAACGGAATATCCGTGGTTCATGGCCGGCTGGTGACAACTCTTTCCGGAAAGGTGTGATAAAATAAAAATTCAGCCATCCCTTGATTCGTCCGGGGATTGATGTCCCGACAGATTTATTGGTTTCGATCTGTGGCGCTATACTGTGTTCATGTTTCCCCGGCAACCGTTGGGCAACCGAAAAACACTCACCGGCATACGAACTATCTTGCTGCATGCTCATGATAATTTCGGCTGCCATACTCCGGTCAAGCAGCATCATTGTCGGGGGCTGACTGCTGAATACCTGATGATGGAAGTAGCGGATTTCTGTTTTGTCTTGCCAATAATTTCCGGCTATTTCGCGGATTGGAAATGATTTTTTCAGCATCTCGGCAAAGATGAACAGTACTTTGGGATGCTTTAACTGTTCTAAATGATGCTGTAACTCTTTACCCGATGCCGGAAAATGAAGTACCGAATGTTTTTTTGCTGCTGCCGCTAAAGGTGCCGTCACTATGTCTTCATTGCTGCGGGTGATGATTAAAACCTGCGCCTCATCGGGCGGACAGGGTAAATACTTCCGGATGATATCAGCAGTAAGATTAGCTTCGGCTGCCGTATTAATAAAAGTAATTACAGATATTGCATGCTGGTTAATATCATGTGTTGCCGGCTTGCGTTGTGGTTGTGCTTTATTTTTCATGCGGATGGAATGAGAATAGTCGGACTTTAATGGATAAACGGATGAGTGTAAGTAACATGATTATTGAATCACGGATAACGCGTATTTTACTGCCTTCTTTTACAATCCACTCAACGGGCATTTCGCGTACTGTGATTTTTTGCATGCGGGCGCGCATCAGTAATTCTACATCGTGTACCCAACCATGCTCATCAAGCTGTTCAAATAAATTCCGGGCAATGTGTGCAGGATAGAGCTTAAACCCGCACTGGCTGTCTCTGAAACGGACGCCTGTAAACAATCGTACCAGAAGGTTGAATACATAGCCGATATATTTGCGGTGTGGCTTTTCGGTTAATACTGATTGTTCATGGGTGCGGGCGCCTATCAGCACTTCGTTGTTATTAAATCCCTTAAGCACCGATTCCCATCTTAACAGTTGTAAGGGATGCGTCGAAATATCTGCATCAAGTGTAAGTATAAAGTCGCCGGTGGCATTGATAACTCCTGCTTTTAGTGCGCCGCCTTTACCCGTGTTTATAGGCAGATCAATGATCAGTAACTGTTGATGATCCTGCAATTCACTGAAAAAAGTACTCTGATTAATCATCTCTACCGTATTGTCGGTACTGCCATCACTAACAATGATTATCTCAAAGCCACTGTTCCACTGGGCTACAAATTCTTTCATCGCTTCTTCCATTAGCGGAATCCGTTTCTCCTCATTGTAACAGGGAAAAACAAGCGATAATTTATTTATCCGGGTGTAGGTCATAAATGAATTGCTAAAGTATAAAAAAACCTGAAGCTCCGCTATATACAGCCAAAAAAAAGCGGGCTGAATATCATCCAACCCGCTTTTAGTTCTATTAGCAATGATTTATTTCTTTTTCGATAGAAATTCATCTGATACCGTTAGCCGCTTACGGCCTCTTTTACGG
>CAZRNJ010000158.1:0-6137 GCA_964601385.1 uncultured Bacteroidales bacterium
CATGCGGATTAATCGCTAAAACAGCAATCTTGGGCTTACGGATGCCGAAATCCTGCATAAGTGATTTATTAAGGATACGTAGTTTTTTCAGAATAGATTCAAATGTAATATACTTCGGTAATTGGGATACCGGAACATGCCCTGTTACAACGCCAATACGCATCAGGTTATTTACCAAAAGCATCAGAACTTCGTCTGATGCAAAAGCCGATTTGAAGTATTCGGTGTGGCCGGGAAAATTAAAGTCGGGCATTTGCACTGTCTGTTTATTAATGGGAGCAGTTACCAAAGCATGCAGATGCTGGTTTTTCAAATCATCGGTTGCCCGTTTAAGGCATTTGATGGCCGCTTCGCCTGCTCCGGCGGTTGGTTTGCCCATTTCGATACGGATATTGTCGTCCAGACAATTAATGATATAGGATTTACCGGCTGCTGCATCTTTAGCATTTTCAATACGGGTAAAATTAATTTCGGGCAGATTTAGTACTTTCCGGTGATATGCCACCGCCTTTGGGGAACCGTAGATAATAGGTATGCATAACTCCGACATCCGTGTGTCGAGAAATGTTTTAAGAATCACCTCATAGCTGATGCCATTCATGTCGCCCTGCGTTATACCTATTTTAATGAGATTACTCATGGTTGTTTAGTTTATGGTTTTTAAAAAATCATATAGTAACCGGATACCGGTGCCTGTAGCGCCTTTGCCCCGGTACGAGTCGTTTTCTTTGCTAAACGCCATCCCGGCGATATCAAGGTGTATAAATGGATAGTTGGTAAAATGTTCGAGGAATTTTCCTGCCGTAATAGTTCCGGCATATTTGCCTCCGATATTTTGCAGATCGGCAATATCCGATTTCAGCATTTCTTTGTAGTCGTCCCAGAAGGGAAGCAGAGCAACCCGTTCATGCACTTTGTAGCCGCTTTCTACAAGTTTATCCATTGTCTTTTTGTTGGCATTGCCCATGCCTGCCATCGCCATTTTTCCGAGCGCTGCGGCTGCAGCTCCGGTTAATGTAGCAATTGTGATGACTAATGACGGATTAAATTTTTTTGCATACGCCAGCGCGTCAGCGAGAATTAGTCGGCCTTCAGCATCAGTATTGAGTACCTCAACCGTTGTGCCATCGTACATACGGATAATATCACCGGGAGCCATAGCATTGCCGTCGGGCCGGTTATCGGTGGATGGAACAATGCCAATTACATGTAATTGCAGTTTCATACGGGCAATGAGATACATCAGGCATCCGGTAGCTGCTGCGCCACTCATATCTGATTTCATATAATCCATACTGTCGGGTGTTGGCTTTAAACTCAGGCCTCCGGTATCGAAGGTGATGCCTTTTCCGATAATGACTACCGGCTTTTTATTGCGTGCGCCGGCGGGTTTCCATTCCATGATGGTAAAACATGGTTCGTCTATGCTGCCTTTGTTAACAGCCAGTAAGCCACCCATACGCAGCGTTTCAATTTTACGCCGGTCGAAAACAGTTACCGTAAAACCTCCCTCATTCCCCATTTTTTTGAAATGCACGGCGAGCTGTTGTGCATTCAGTTGATTAACCGGCTCGTTAATCAGTGTGCGGGCTTTAAAGACAGCCATAGCCAGGTAGTTTAGTTCTTCAAGGTCGGCCTGTCCGGTCAGCCGGCTGTGTACAAGAACTTCAGTTAACCAGAGGTTTTTGTTTTTTTTATCCTTCAGATAGTGATCGAACCGGTACGAGCCTAGAAGCATTCCTTCAGCATACGCCAGCGTTTCTTCTTTTTTTCCGTCCTGATCAACGATAGTGAAAGATTTTATCCGTAACTCATTTATTGTACCAAGCAGCCGGCATGCATCTTTTCGCATATCTTCAAGCACATCGGTAAATATTTTTTTAACGGGAATAAGTTGGATAAAAATATGCCGGTTGAGCCGGTTGATGTGTACCAGTCCGGCTTTTTCACTGATTCTTTTTTTTACATATCGCATCTCGGCCGTAGTAAGCCATTTTGCCGCTCCGGATGCTTTAGATATTAATATAACCAGGTTTCCTTTGCCGGTAGTTGTTGTTTTTTTTAGTCGTAACATTTTGTTCTTCTTTCGGTGCGTAAAGATAAGTTTTTTCCATTATTCTGATTCTACCGCATGGTCATTCTTCGTACCTTTGCAGTATATGACGGCTGAAAATCTTCTGGAAAAACCGTTGAACGGCGAACTGCTTACCTTTGACGAGGGCTTATATCTTTACACGAATACTCCCTTGCCGTTGCTGATGGCTGCTGCTGACCGGATGCGACGGGTGCTGCATCCTTCATCTGAAGTAACATGGATTATTGACCGGAATGTGAATATCACCAATGTTTGCATATCGCAATGCCGGTTTTGTAATTTTTGCCGTAAGCCGGACGATCCGGATGCATTCATTACTACGCTGGATGAATACTGCATGAAGATAGACGAACTGATTGCATGGGGAGGAAATCAATTGCTGTTACAGGGTGGTATGCATCCCGGTTTGGGATTGAATTGGTATTTGCGCTTATTTCGTGATCTTAAAAGCAGATATCCGATGCTCAGGTTGCATGCACTTAGTCCGCCTGAAATTGTATTTCTTGCTGCAAAAGAAAAAATGGATTATTTACATATCCTCGAGGCGTTGGTTGATGCAGGGCTTGACAGTTTACCCGGCGCGGGTGCCGAAATTCTTTGTGACCGCGTGCGATCTGTTGTTTCTCCGGCTAAGGCAACGTCTGCGCAGTGGCTTGAAGTTATGGCTACTGCTCACCGGATGAATCTGCCAACATCGGCAACAATGATGTTTGGGCATATCGAAACAGAGGCCGAACGGATTGAGCATCTTGTCAAAATTCAACAGTTGCAGAAACAAAAACCTGCAGGCCATTATGGGTTTGTATCGTTCATTCCCTGGCCTTTTCAGGATAGGGATACTGTATTGCGTGAAAAAAAAGGTGTCCGGTCATCAGTTTCGGCCGATGATTATATCCGGCTGATTGCCATTAGCCGGCTGATGTTGTCGAATGTGCGCAATATACAGCCATCATGGCTTACGGTAGGAACAGCAACTGCTCAGCTATGCCTGTATGCCGGAGCCAATGATTTTGGTTCTGTGATGATCGAAGAACATGTTGTGGCAGCAGCCGGTGCTAATCACTCATTAAATATTTCCGGTATTACGGCAGCTATCCGGGAGGCGGGATTTATTCCTGTTAAGCGTAATCAGAAGTTTGAAATTATTTGATATTGACCGGATCATGAATAGCTGCTGGCGTATTTTATTTCTGTATTTCTTTTTATTCAATTCACTTATTTTTGTTATTTCGCAGCAGCAATCTTTGCCTTTACGGAACACAGTGTTTGCCGAGTTTGGCGGGAATGGGTTATATTATTCAGTGAATTATGATTATTTGTTGCGGATCCGGTCAAAGGTTAAAAACAGTATCAGGGCAGGATTACATGCAGGGCAACTCAACGAGCATACATATCGTATGGTTCTGGTTTCTGAATATTCATGGCTTTTCAGCGTTAAAAAAAATAATTTCTTTGAGGCCGCAACTGGCCTTTCCTATAAGCTTGTCAGCCGTCCGCGTTTACAGTTGTTGATCCCTGTTGTACGTATAGGGTATAGATATCAGCCGGTTTCGGAAGGGTTGTTTTTTAAGACAGGAATTACACCATTGCTGCCAGCCATTCTGTTTGATTATCCTGCAGGGCAAACCGTCGGAAGATTTCAATGGATGGCCGGTGTAGCTATCGGATACACTTTTTTATCTCCGGCTTGTTCAGATTGTCCGTAAAGCGTATCTTTACTATCAATATTTTTTGAAATGCGAATTACTTTTCTGGGTACCGGGACATCCCAGGGTGTGCCTGTTATTGGTTGCAATTGCAGTGTGTGTACTTCGGCCGATCCGCGCGATACACGTCTGCGCAGTTCTATTCTTATTGAATCGGAAGATACCGTAATTGTGATTGATACCGGCCCCGATTTCCGGCAACAGATGCTCTCCGTTTCGCCGGCAAAACTTGACGCAGTGCTTTTTACACATGCTCATCGCGATCATATTGCCGGGCTTGATGATGTAAGGCCATTTATTCACCGGCAGGGTAAGCCAATGGATGTTTTTGCCGAACAGAATGTGGAGGAAGATTTGCGGGTTATCTTTTTCTATGCTTTTTCTATTGATAAGTATCCGGGAGTGCCTGAGTTTACATTCCATACCATCAAAACAGAACCGTTTAAAATCAACCGACTGGAGATTATTCCAATCCGAGGGCTTCATTATCGGCTGCCTGTGCTGGGTTTCCGTATCGGTGATTTTGTTTATATGACGGATATGAATCGGATACCTGAACATGAGAAGCAGAAATTGTCAGGTGTAAAACATTTAGTGCTTGGTGCGCTGCGAACCGAACATCATATCTCTCATTTTTCGCTTAGTGAGGCATTAGCTGTTGTTGCAGAGCTGAACCCCGCAAATGCATATTTTACTCATATCAGCCATGAAATGGGCTTACATACTCAGGTGTCTGATTTATTGCCTGAACGCACAATGCTCGCATATGATGGTATGGTGATTGTGGATTAATCTTAACATGAACAAAAAATTAATATTTCCTTTTCTTGGTTTTTTGGCAGGAATCATTATTTTTAACCTGTTGTATAAAAACGTTTTTATTATCAGACATAATATGGAGAATACATTTAAGTCGGATGTTGATTTTCTTGGTAAATATACCGATGTGTTGGTTCTTGAATCAGACAATGGTATGTCGCAGGTAGCTGTTGTTCCGGCTTATCAGGGCAGGGTGATGACCAGTACAGTCGGAGGTAGTAATGGCCGGAGCAACGGATGGATCAATTATGCGCTTATTGAGTCCCAAAAGCCACAGGAAAAGATTCATGTATACGGCGGTGAAGATCGCTTTTGGATTGGTCCGGAAGGTGGACAATATTCAATTTTTTTTAAAAATGGCGATGCGTTCGACTTTATGCACTGGAGAACTCCCGCGCTGATTGATACAGAACCATTTATACTGACGTCAAAAAGCCGTAATATGGCTGAGTTCACAAAGTCAGCTCATTTGGTTAATTATTTAAATACCGGTTTTGATTTTACAATCAGCCGCAAAATAAAAGTACTCAATCATGCCGAGGTATATGATCTTCTTTCGCTGGAAATTCCTGATGGGCTAAGTTTTACAGGATTTCAGAGTCAGAACCGGATAACCAATACAGGGAAAATACAATGGAAAAAGGAGAAGGGTTTGCTTTCTATCTGGATTCTTGGAATGTTAAAACCCTCTGACCATACAGTAATTATAATCCCGTTTAAACCATTGAAAGATGCATCATCAATGATCCGGGACAACTATTTCGGGAAAGTACCTCCTGACCGGTTGGTTGTTAAAGACAGCATACTCTATTTTAAAGGAGATGGAAAATCGCGCGGAAAAATTGGTGTTCCTCCGGCTATCTGTAAACCACTGATGGGTAGCTATGATACACAAAATAATCTGTTAACTATAGTGCATTTTGATTTTAATGAGGATACTGAATATGTGAATTCATTGTGGCAAATACAGGATGAGCCCTATGATGGCGATGTTGCTAACTCCTATAATGACGGTCCTCTTGATGATGGCTCGCAGCTTGGGCCCTTTTATGAACTCGAAAGTTCGTCTCCTGCTAAAGAGCTTAAACCCGGAGAATCAATCCATCATACTCATTCAACAGTGCACTTCGAAGGCACCAGGGATCAGATGAATGACATCCTGCTCGAATTATTCAGTATTGATGCCGATGAGATTGAACGTATCTTTTAATTCTTTTATCCGCTCATGCAAATAAAAGGGACAGGGCTTAAAACTACTCGTGACTTTGTTAAAGCAAAATTTCCCTCACGGTATGATGAGTGGCTTAATTCATTACCGGATTCTTCAAAAGGATATTATTTATCGGTAATTGATTCTGCCCGGTGGTACCCGATGAAGGAAGGTTATCTTGTTCCGGTTGAAAAGATTGTTAAAATCGTTTATAATGGTAACCATAAAATGGCCGGTGACGCACTGGGTGAGTATAGCGCAACTGTTGCTCTTACCGGTGTGTATAAGGTTTTTTTATTTGTTGCAA
>CAZRNJ010000159.1:0-6133 GCA_964601385.1 uncultured Bacteroidales bacterium
GTTGTTGATGGATACATCTGATATGGCGGATTGGCATCAAATTGTGCTGATGGCGTGGCATAAACTGTAATCGGCATGACTGTGTCGCGCGTACACTGGTAAAGGGAACCTACCGTTAATTTGGTTTGATAAACCTTGGTGGTTGTGCTGTTGTTGTTGAACAGGTGTGTGGGATCGGCAAAATTTGTTGTTGCAGTACTGTCGCCGAAATCCCAACTGATGGAGGTTACATTAGATGATGAACGATTGTCAAAAACAACTCTTAACGGACCGCATCCACTGGATACCGATGGGAGAAAGTTGGCAATAACTTCCGGAAATACACTTACCGTGCGTTGCGCTGTATCGCTGCATTCAAGATTATGATTCCACACAATCTGGGTTACTACAGGATATTTTTCAGTTACTGTCTTATTTTGGTACGAATGGGCAATATCGGCCAAACTGGTGGTGTTATAGGTTACGCCATCACCAAAATTCCAGAAGTATGATCGTCCGCTTACCGAGGTGTTTTTAAAGGTGGTGGTCAATGGTGAACAGCCGGTGTAATTGGTTAGTTCAAATTGTGCAACAGGTTTTGAATAAATAATTATTGTTCTTTGCATTGAATCCATACAATTATAATTGGACGAAGCAATCAGTTTAATAGTATAATTAGCGTCTGTGGTATCATAATTATTGTAGGTATGGATAAATGCGTTATTCGTGGTGTTTGAACTCGATTTGTCTCCGAATGTCCAGAAATATTTTGTTGCGTTTGATGAGGTATTGACAATCGCAAAGGGATAAGGGTGACAACCAGTTGTATCGCCGAAAAACTGTGCTGTAACTTTTGGGTATACAGCTACGGTGTCGGTAAATGATGATAGGCAGTTTTGTGCATTTTGTGCATCCAGCCGGATAATATGTTGTTGAATTGCTGTGGTGGCATTGGTTAATGTTGTGGTATATGGTGATGCGTTTATCGGGGCGGAGGGTTGAAATATATTATTAATATACCAGCGGTAAATGTTGGATGACCCGGCAGACGCATTATTGAATGTGACAGTAAAGGGCGAGCAACCGGCGTAAGTTGCGGTTGCAAATCGTGACTCGATAAATGGATTTATGCTTACTGTGGTATCGCAGGATGCAGCGCACCGGTTATTTTGCGAACGGATTGTGAGTATAATATTTTGGTCAATGGGCATCCCGCTGTTATTGGGCTCATATAAATGGGTTAGTGTATCGTTTGTGCTGGACGAACTTGAATTATCTCCGAATGTCCATGAATAGTAATACCCGCCCTGCGAACGGTCAACCAGGGTAAACAATGCCGGATGGCATGCTGCCAGTTTGTCAATATCAAAACGGGCAGTGATACGAGGATATACAGTAATCAATCGCTGCATACTATCGCGACAGCCATGGGCATTTACGACTTTCAGTGTTAAGACAAAAACAGTGTCGCTGGTATAGGTGGAATTTCTGTAAAGATGTAAAAATGCCGGCATTGAATAATTGGTTGTTGGACTGCCGTCGCCGAAATTCCATGTATATGTGGAGACACCAACAGATTGGTTGGTGACTAATACGTTAAACGGATCGCAGCCGTAAACAGTGTCAACTGAGAAATGTGCATTAATAAAGGGATAAACTGTAACCGTTGCTGAGGATGTATCGGTACAACGGCTGGCCGATTGAACCGTTAAACGTACGGTATATGTTTTAACGGTTGAGCCCTTGTTCAGGTAACGGTGAACAGGATGCGTGGCCTGTGATGAACTGCTGTCGCCAAAATCCCATCCGTATTGCAAACCAAATCCCGTAGACAGATTGGTGAACGATACCATCATAGAATCGCAACCTGTGGCTGGCGTCAGAGCGAATAGGGACGAAACATAAGGATATACTTCAAGGTACCGGATAACAGTATCGCTGCATCCTTCTTTGTTTTTTCCGATCAAACGGATCATCTTGGTGTGCGGAATATTGGTATTATTAATTAAGGTGTAATTAAAGGATGGAAATGTTGTACTGATAAACGATGTATCCGTTGCCGGAACCGTTAAATCGTTGATTACCCATTTAAATGTATCAACCCCGATACAGGTATTGTTTATTCGAATGGTTACCGGCGCACAGGCCTGTGTGGTGTCAATGGTAAATCCGGCATCAATGTAAGGATGTACAAGGATAGGGGTGGTCGCTGTATCGCGGCATCTCATGGGCGATTCGGCAATCAGGCGTATCGTATATAAACTGTCCTCGGTGCCGATATTGGTGAATAGGTGAACAGGACTGGATGCTGAGGTGGATCCTAGATCGTCAAAATCCCATTCCCATCGCAATGTGTCACCTGATGATGTATTTGTGAATTTCACATATAAGGGATTACATCCGGCCGAAATACTGGATGAGAAATTTGCGTTAATCTGGCTGTGAATCAGCAATGGCTTCACCATTTCTTCAGCGCAACCCTGCAGATTCTGCACTACAAGCCGTACCAGTATAAAGGTGTCGGTATTGGTTGTATTGATATATGTTGGCGGAGAGAAAAGTGCAGCGTTGGTATTGGAATCCCAGATGCTGTCGCCATTAAAGTCCCAACGGTACTGGCCGGTCACCTGGTACGATTCATTATGGATAACCGCAGTAAAGGGTGCGCATCCCTCTGCAACATCGTAATAAAAACTGGCACTCAGTTCGGGTGCAACCTCAATAAAAATGGTGATGGTCGTATCGGCAAAGCATGACTCCCGGCCTATCGTCACCTGATAATTGTGAATCCCCGGTGGTGGTGTGGCAATGGGATTGGGGATAAGCGGGTCGTTGAGATAAATGGATGGCGACCAGCTATATGACCTTCCACCCGATGCGATTAAACTGATACTGTCACCAAAACACGAAGTGATTAATGTTGATCCTGTCTCAATGGTATTGGCGCGTCCGCGGCTCACGCTGAAATCAGAAAAATATCCATAGTTACAGGTAGTGGATACTCCGCCGTTCATGATGCCGAGATGGAATCGCTCCTGTGTATTCACAACTTTTACCACTTCATTATATGGAACACCGGTATCCCGGTCGTTAGCAAAAAGTTTGTTGGTATTTTTTAGTACCCACCAGCCCGATAAAGGGTCTTGCTCAAACCATGAGGCCGGCAGCGGGTCAAATGTATTGTCTTCGTAGTAAATGCGAAAACCGTCTTCGCCGCCATTACGCACCATCAGGTTTATGTAGAAGGGCTCGGTTCGTACACGTACAAAGCTGACTTCAAATGAGCCGGTGCATTTTTCGATGCTCGGAAGAACGGCTCCGCCCATTTCACAACCAAAACCGGCCAGATGATAAAGGTAGGCAGGACTCGAGGTGCGTACATTTATATAATCAGTGGTAATAATAATACGGTGAGTTTCTCCGGCATTGATTGTGGCATCCAGCACTCCATTGATGTAGATAGAGGTATTATTGGTTACGGCTGTAATAAAACAACTTTCGTTGGTAGTAACCTGTCCTTTCATCACCAGGTATTCGGTGCCAATAAAACTTAATGGAACCAACTGGTCGCCGTTCACATCGCGGCAGCCGTTTTTTTCAATCGAATCATCACTTAAAGTAACCGCTATTTTTCCGCCCGAGGTAACACGGATGCGCGTACCGCACAGGTGATCGGCGCCTAAGTTTCCCAATGCCCTGAGATTAAATGTTTGCCCGCGCATTAGCGTAATGGTAAACGGAATGCCTGCTGCATGCCCGATGGCGTCTTTGCTGGGAGTGATCTCAACAGTGGTATTGTCTTCTGTTGAAACAATATGTATTTCATTATATGGGTCAGGATCATAGGCGCCCCAATCATTGTACCAAACATTCTGGCCCGGAACATAAAAATCTTTACCAAGCGAATTTTTTCCTTTCAGCGACCAGATGTCGGCATTGCGGTTATTCGCTATCTCATAGTATGCTGTAATATCGCCACCCGCACTCTGTATGAGTATGCCCTTGTTGTTAATTGTGTTGTCGGGAAAATTTTCAATATCTGTTAAAAAGGCATCCAACAGTACGCTTTGAGTGGCTTTGGCTGCAATATTTACAATAATTGGGGTAAATCCCGGATTAGCCGGTTGAGAAATGGTGACTGTTACGGGATTATTGACGGAACTTAGCCGGATGTACGATGGCCGGCCGCCTCCGGGGCTGCCTCCACCATTATGCCCTGCAGTCAAATCGGGCGCCACAAACCAGAACTCATTGTCGGTTTGTGCTATTGCCTGATAACCAGGGACTAAAACAATTATAAAAAATAGGATATTCCGCATAAAAATAACCTGTCCTTAAAAAACCCTTTCAAATTTAATAAAATTTACTTAACATGAATTGGGTACAACGGGAAATTTTGTAATTTAGCAAATAAATGTTTTTGTGAGACGCATCTTTTTTATATCCGCTATTTTTTTTTGCCAGTTAAGTTACTGTCAGATATATTTTTATGAAAACTTCGAGCATGGTATCAACCCTGCCGCGTGGTCACAGGAATATATTACCGGAACGGTTAACTGGTTTAGTCGGAATGGTGGTGGCAGCTTAACTCCGCAAATTAACGGAAGTGGTAATCCTCCGTATGCGTTCGAAGGTGACAGCAATGCTTTTTTTACCTATGCCAGTTATAACAACGAGGCAACAAAACTTATCACACCACCCATAAATCTTGAGTTTGCCATTAAGCCGCAATTACGGTTTATGCATGCTCAGGAAGTACGCTTCAGTTTTAACCAGCATAAAAATGATGTACTGAAGATTTATTGTAAATCACAAACGCATCCCGGCTGGCTGCAGATCGCCGAGTTTCCCGATTCAACGCTCTGGCATTGGGAGCATGAAATGATCAATCTGCCTGATACCATCCTTAGCGATAATTATTTTATTGCTTTTGAAGCCATTACAAAAAATGGATGGGGTGTTTGTCTTGACAGTATACGGGTGGTTGAAACCGGTTATAAAAACCGGAAAATAGATACCATCGAGTATTATCAGCCATCAACAACTTACATTCCTACAGCAACCATCAATAACCCGGTGTTAATGATTAAAATGAAGGTTTCGGGGAATATTCAGCAGGTTATCCTTAATCAGTTGCAGTTTACTGCCGTTAACTCGAGCAACAGTGATATCATGCCTTCCGGTGTCCGGCTTTATGTCACAACCTCACCGCATTTTTCTGTTAAAAATCCTTTAGATGTTCCAAAAAGTATTATTTCAAATACTATTACGTTTACCGGATTGAATTACTCATTACCTACCGGATATTGCTATTTTTGGTTAACCTATGATATTCAGGCCGCGGCTATTCAGGGTAATACTGTTGATGCGGCTGTTCCGGTGAACGGAATACAAACCAGTACCGGTAATTTTCCATCTTCCATCACAAATCCGGCCGGATCACGTATATTGTATGAAACTATTTTCAGCGATGATTTTGAATCCGATAAGGGATGGACTCTTGTTGGTGAGTTTGAAAGGGATAAACCGCGCGGACTTGGAGGCACTGAGAAGTTTAATCCCGATCCATCTGAGCCGGTCTCTGATTCAATGATCCTTGGTACTGATATTACCGGTATACTTCCCAGTGCCGGTGATTATGAGAATAATATTGCTAATCGCGCTTACCAGGCTATATCTCCTCTGGTTAATTGTTTTTATTATAAGGATGTACGACTGCGTTTTCAGCGCTGGCTCAATATTGAGATTTCTGACAGTGCCAGTATTGATATTAGCGCAGATAATGGTGTTACCTGGCGCAAAGTATGGTCAAATCCCGGTACAATTACCGAGGAGGAGTGGAAAGATATAGTTCTTAATCTTTCGAAATATGCCGACCGGCGGAAAGAAATAATGCTACGGTTTACTCTTGGCCCTACAAATACTTCATGGAAGTTCTCGGGCTGGAATATTGACGATTTGTTTTTCACCGGCGATTTCGTTGAAGCCGATGTAGGTGTAACCCGTATTGTTTCGCCTGTGAGCGGTATTCATCATACAGCGAATACTCCGGTTTCTGTTTACATTAAGAATTTCGGACCCGTGGTATCACCTGCATTTGTTCCTGTAATGATGATGATTACTGATTATTCCGGTTCTGTAATTATCAACGACA
>CAZRNJ010000160.1:0-6026 GCA_964601385.1 uncultured Bacteroidales bacterium
GGATAAGCATCCATCAGGTCTAAAAATTCCTGACCATTTGAGGCCTCGGCAACTACTTCGGTAGCCGGATTATTATTCAACAATAATTTAAGCCCGTCCCTGAATAATTTATGATCATCAACCAGAATAATTTTGTGCCTGCTCATTTTTCCGCTTTTTGTTTAACCGTTATTACGGCTTGCATTCCTTTGCCATTAATACTGGTAAAAGAAGCCGATCCGTCAATTGTTTTTATTCGTGATAAAATATTCTGCAATCCCATACCGGAGGTATTGCCTTCAATAACAAGAGGAACATCAAATCCTTTGCCATCATCTTCGTAAATAATCACCAGATCATTGTTTTTACAGTTCAGGCGAATATAGCCATTTTTTGCACCGGAATGACGAAGGGTATTATTTACCAATTCGCAAATGGTGCGGTATAAAATAACCTCTGTATTTTTATCGAGTCGTGATGGCCAGGCCTCTGTATCAATATGAATGGCTATCAGCTTATTTTCATTAATCTTATCGGTGAATGATTTAACCGCTGATACCAGTCCGAAATGCTCAAGCACATAAGGACTAAGGTTATTAGAAATTTCCTTAATACTCTTGATGGCCTCGTTAACAACCGAATCGGCATTCTTCAATATTTCTTTATCCTCTTTCGGACGCTCCATCTGTAAGAGAGCAGAAACAGAAAGCTTAAGCGACGACAGCAAGGGGCCGAGACCATCATGCAGGTCTTTGGCAAAACGCATCCGTTCGCGCTCTTCGGTTTGAATGACAGCATTAAGAACCCGCTCCTCTCCTATTTTCCGGATATTCTCAATTCGTTTCAGATAATTAAAAATCTCGGGGATAATGAAAACACCGATGGAAAGGAAAATGGCTATTACAACCGACAACCAGTCGTTGATCAGTGAGATCGGTTCAGAAAAATCATTGCCAATATACTGGTAGAGATCAACCAGCCGTTTGATTGCCATAAATAAAAATCCGGCCGACACCAGTATCCAGGATATACGATACTTGGTGCGGCGGGTAAGACCGATGGCGATAATGGCTGCAACAAACTGCAGGATAATGGAAATTACTATGGCAATAAGACGTATCATGAATCGAGTATCATGGGTAAAAGTAAATAAAAATCCGGTAATCGTATTCAGCTATATCCATAGAATGCCGGCTTTACTAAGCACCTGTGGGATAAATCACCGGACGCATGAACAACAATATTGATTAGAATTGTTTAATTTTAAATGCTTCTAATTAAGGGAAGCTTTCAATCAAGGATAAACCCAATTAATTCAAGTAGTTCGTCTATTTGCAGAAACATCTATTGAATAAATCAGGATAACTGCTAATCACGAATAATTATTTGTTAATCATCAGTTTGCAACCCTATTAAAAACCTGTCAATATTTTTTTTCATAATAATTAAGAAATCAATTATATTTGCGCATCCTTTCTTTTGGGTGAAGCTGGAAAAAAGGGAAATATTTTCAGAAAGTGAGAATTCGCATTGTTAGAGACAAACACAACGTTTAATTAATATCGGAGGACAACTATGATTTATGTTGTATCGGGTGCTATTATCCTTTCAGCCATTCTGGCTGTGATTTTACGCAATCCCCTGTTATCTGTATTTTCATTAGCCACAGTATCCATGTTTCTGGCAATCCTGTTTTATCAGCTTGGGGCGCCGGTGGCAGGGGCTTTTGAATTATCGGTCGGCGCAGGTCTGATCACAATACTGATTGTACTCACACTAACCTTTATACAACCCAAAAGCGACAAGTCAACACAAGCGCCTATCCTTCTGATAATCATTGGCTCGGTGATTACACTGCTGTTCTTTGTAGTATTTATGTATTGGCTTCCCCAGGAAACCACTTCAGCAGCAACAGGTGCCGGAAACTGGCTGGGCGTTGGTGAAGTATTGTGGAAAACACGCTCGTTCGACTTGTTCCCGGTGGCATTAGTCATTTTTGCAGCCGTATTCGGTATATTGGCCTTATTACGCAAACAAAAAGAAACCATTCAATGAATCTCATTCCTATTATTCTTACGCTCTTTGGTATCGGCATCTTCTGTCTGCTTACAAAGCGCAACCTGATTAAGATCTTAATTGGCATTGAACTGCTGGGTAAAGCAACTACCTTAGCCATCATCTGGGGAGGTGTGATACAAAACAACATTCTGTATGTACAAAGCTTGGCAGTGATCATTATTATTATTGAAGTGATTGTAGTTGCTGTTTTCCTGGCGCTCATTTATGCTTTCCACCAGAAGAGTAATACATTAGATACAGACGAATTAAGGAGGTTACAAGGATGAATAAAGAAATTGCTGCTCTGCTGATTCTGCTGATCCCGTTTATCGGGGCAGCGCTGGTGCCATTTATTAATATGGTATCCAAAAAGATAGTACCCTATTTTGCCGTGCTCACCGGATTATTATCTTCCGTTATTGCTTTCATGCTGGTATCCTCCGGTGCAGAGGGAGTTGAGATATCCATCCCCTGGCTTCCGGGTTTCTTTTCCGCCGGATTTATTCTTGATCCGGTATCGCTCGCGCCGGCGCTGATTGCAACATGGATTGGCTTTCTGGTGTTAGTGTATTCTCTCGGCTATATGAAAGATGAGGAAAATCTGTCCCGATATTATTCTGCAACCCTTTTATTCATCGGCGCTATGGCCGGGATGTCTATGGCCGATAACTTTATTTCACTGTTTTTCTTCTGGGAGGTTATGGGCGTATGCTCCTACCTGCTCATCGGGTTCTTTTATCTTGACGCTAAAGCGGCCGACGCGGGATTCAAAGCATTCCTTACAACAAAAATCGGAGATATTGGCCTGCTGGCTGCCATTTTACTGCTCTACCGGTTTACCGGAACATTCAATATTGCCGAAAACCTGCAATTAAGTGTCAACATTGCATTTCCCGCTTTATCCATCATTGCCTTCGGCTTCATTCTTGGCGCTGTAGGGAAATCGGCACAGGTTCCGCTGCATGTGTGGCTGCCTGACGCGATGGAAGCCCCTACCACCATCTCCGCGCTGATTCATGCCGCTACAATGGTGAATGCCGGTGTTTACCTGCTGGCACGTGTTCACCCCATCCTGGTACAGGTTCCTGCTGCTGCCCATACAGTGATGTGGATAGGTGTGCTTACTGCGCTACTGGGGTCTTTTCTGGCTGTCTTTAATAACGATCTGAAACGTATCCTGGCCTATTCCACAGTATCACAATTAGGATATATGATTTTTGCCATTGGTATGGGCGGCATCTTTGCATCCCAGTTCCATCTTTTCTCTCATGCCATTTTCAAGGCATTGCTCTTCCTTTGTGCCGGTGCCGTGATCCATGGGATTCATACACGCGACATCCGTGAAATGGGAAATTTAAAAAAATATATGCCACTAACCGCTGTCTGCTTCTCTATCGGTGTGCTCGCGCTCATGGGTATCCCGGTGATGAACGGCTTTTTCTCCAAGGATCTGATCCTCGAAGTGGCCGTAGAAGAAAAAATGTGGCTGCCGCTGGCGCTGGCTGTAACTGCTGCTATGCTTACCGTTTTCTATTCGGTACGCACAACCTGGAAAGTCTTTTTCGCTAAACAAACCAACGAAAAACATGCGCATGAAGCCCCGTTCAGCATGTTGCTCCCGCTGATACTGCTTGCTGCCGGCACGCTTTTTTCATGGATCCTGATCGGCCGCATCACGCTTGCATGGGAGCATGCCGGATATAATATTCATGAACTCTCCTGGAGCGAACTACTGAAAGAAACCTTTGGCTCACATGCATTCCTTTATACGATGATAGCGCTGCTGGCAGGTATCGGACTGTTCAGCATCCGCAAACCGATTGGACGCGCACTCAACACCAACGCGGCGGGCTTTATGCGTCTGGCAGGCACCGGATTGGGCTTTGATCTTGTTTACGGTTACCTCATCAACGCAATATTAAAAACCGGTGAAGCCATCCGGTATTTCTGGGACGAAAAGGTAATGGAAGGGCTGAACAAAATAACCGGGCAATTCACGATCTGGTTAAGCCGTATGTTTTGTAAACTACAAACCGGAGATCTGCACTGGAACCTGGTATATATCTTAATCGCATTGATCATTATTATTGTAACAGTAGTATGGTAACAAACACAATTATTACACAACTGCTCCCGCTGGCCGGGTGCTTACTTATTTTGCTGATACCCCGCAACCGTCAGGTTTTGGCTGTTATCGCAACCGTTCTGTTTGCACTGGCTGAAATGGTCATCGCTGCCATATCCATTAAAAACGGCGCTCAATTTAACGCCTCCACCGGCTTTGGTGTTACACTTTCTTTTAATTTCGACAAACTGGCCGCTCTCACAATAATGGTTATTTCGTTTGCCACGGCTGCGGCTGCATTATATTCTCTGCGTCATAACGGACTGGCTAATTCATTCTATTCAATGATTATGCTTATCCTCTTCGGCACCACCGGCGTGGCGCTGGCTGCTGACCTGATCCAGTTTTATGTGTTCTGGGAGGCTATGCTTATTCCGGCATGGATACTGGTGATCAATAACAATGAAGAACCGGAAAAAGTAAAATATGTTTCACTTAAATTCTTTATCATCACTCATATCGGAGCCGTACTCATGCTGGTGTCTATCCTCTGGATTAATTCACTGACAGGACTAAGCAATATGGCATCTCTTGCGGCAGCGTTAACTTCGCTTCCTTTGCAGTTAGTAACCATACTTGCGGTGCTGTTTATTATGGGCTTTATTGTGAAGCTTGCGATATTTCCGTTCCATAGCTGGCTGCCCGATGCCTACACCTCATCAATTATGCCTGTAACACTGATTCTCGTCGGTGTACTCACCAATATTGGTATTTACGGATTGGCGCGATTTATATCCTTTTTCGGGACTGCTGCGCTGGCACCTGTTTCGGTCATCCTGATGGGCGCTGCAGTAATTACTATGTTTTACGGCGGCATCATGGCGCTGGTTGAAAAAAATATCAAACGCATTCTTGCCTATTCGTCCATGAGTCAGATGGGCTATGTTCTTTTTGCTCTTGCCACACTGATTCCTTTAGGTATTGGCGGCGCGATGTTCAATTTAGTGAACCAGGCCATAACAAAAATCTTATTATTCATCGCTGTCGGTACGGTTGCGGCTTATGCCGGCACGTACGATATCAGCTTCTTAGGCGGATGGGGCAAACGTCTTCCGTTCATCGCCATTATTGCAACAACAGGTGTTTTATCACTGGTTGGCGCTCCGCCGGCCATGGGTTTCTGGCCTGAACTGCTGACATTTTCTGCCGGGTTTAATGCAGGCCATCTGTGGCTTTCGATCCTTGCTCTGGTAGCATCCGTGATTTCTGTAGCTTATGGTTTCCGGCTCATACGGCTCACCTTTCACGGTGAATACAAGGGAAACGATGTGGTCAAACTTACACCTGTGGCTTCCACACTCACGGTAGCAGGTATTTGTTTTGCATTATTACTGGTGCTGGGCATTTTTCCCGGCATCCTTTTTTCTATAATTCTTGAATCGTTAACACAGATAGGTTTCACAATCGGAGGTTAAATGAATACAGCGGTCCAAATCACAACTACAGTTTACCTGTTGCTGGCAGGAGTTATTGCCAGCTACTTTGCCGGTCTCTTCAATAAAAAATTTGAACGCCAGGCATCGGCTCTGACAGCCATCATCGCGCTTATCAGCGCAGCAGTGTTTTTTGTTCCGGTTTTTCCGGCACTAAAGCAGTCAACCTGTGTTATCAAACTGTTTGGAACCCTCGAATGGGAAGTAACTCTGCTGAGCGCCATCATCACCGGCACCGGCATGCTGCTAACCATCATCGTTGCCATTTATTCGTTTGCTTACATGGAACATGACACGGGCAATAATAAATTTTTCCCCTTATTGATCCTGCTGCTATTATCAATTTTCGGATTAAATTTTTCCACTGACCTGTTCACCTTATATATCTTTTTCGAACTGCTTGCTGCATCATCATTCGCACTGATTGCATT
>CAZRNJ010000161.1:0-5924 GCA_964601385.1 uncultured Bacteroidales bacterium
AGGATGGATCGGATACCGTGGCAGCCATCTGATTCTCGCGTATCGCGATGTATTCCATCTCTGGTGTGATAATGGATTTTTTTGCCGCATAGTATTGTGTGATGCACTCACCCCGCCTGCTTCTGCGTGGCCGGATGCGTGGATGCGGAAAGCGGATACTGTTGAGTGAACTGTCCATATACCGGCTTAAGCCATACGATGACGATAGCTGCGGGAGCTGCTCAATGGCCGGGTTACTGCTGATCCACGACTCCCGTATGGATGGAATACCCTTACTGATATCTGCTTTATACGAACTGTCGCTGTAAACGCCCGCTGTGTCATATAGCGTTATGGCATCGTTTTTTTTTGATGTCCCGGTTTTGCTGTCCGAAAGAATGACCTGTCGCATTCCAACCTTTACTTCCGGTACCGATCCCTGAATATAAATTTTGCGACTGTTCTCCAGCGCTGGCAATGATAGTTGCATTTGTTTTTTTTGCATCGTTTTGTTTTTATCCTCCCTGTGTTGCTTTAATAATCAAAATATCATCGTGTTCATGAAGAGTGCATTCATTCCACTCTTTACGCGGTATCACCTGTCCGTTTACTGCTGCTGCCGTGCCTCCGGTTGTGCCCAGTTCGAGTTCGTTCAGCAGTTGCTGAAGGGTGCAGCCCTCTTTTACTTCCCGGGGAGTGTCGTTAACGGATAGTTTCATTCCTGTCCATTTTTGGTTCGTTCAGTTACATCATAGTATGAAACAGGAAATGACTAACTCCCTACGCCGGCATTACCCGGATCAGGTTAATAAGGGTATAATCTCAGCCCCGGAGGAGCACCCCTGTTTCGTGTATACAAAGGTAGTATTTTTTTTGATATGCTGAATTTTGTATTTGTAGGTTAAATAATCTCATCAACATCAAAAAAGATATTGCTTATGCGTTCAGGTTTCAATATCTTTGGATTTAGCATGTTTAAAAAGTGTTAATTTATTCGTACATTTGTAATAAATATATATTTGGTGCGTTTTTTTCTGTTGTATTTCTGGATTTGGATTTTAACATCTCTGTTTTGTTTTTGCCAGGATGATGTTGAATTTTGGTTTGGTGCTCCTAATTTTGAGTCCCGGCATGGCGATAATCCTATTTATTTAGTATTAACAACCCAGGCCTTTGATGCTAGTATCGTGATTGATCAGCCGGCTAATCCGCTGTTTACTCCAATTCGCCTGTATTTGCCGCCAAATACCACTCAACAGGTTGATCTTACCGCCCAACTGGCATTTATCGAAAGCCGTTACAATAGTATTGTCAATGGGCAGACAGGTGTCAATAATTCGGGGTTACATATTACTTCTTCTTCTCCGATCAAGGCATATTATGATGAGCGTGGGTTGAGAAATCCCGAGATATTTGCTCTTAAAGGCCGCAATGCATTGGGCACCGAGTTTTATACTGTCTTTCAGAAAGATTCGCCGAACGGTACCAAACTGGATAAATATTATGATGCACATTGTGAATTTATTATCGTGGCAACCGAAGACAGTACTGAAGTAACGATTACTCCAACGGTGGATTTGTATCTGAGCCCAACGGCCAACAGGCCTGCCAACGTACCTTTTACTATCCGGTTGAATAAGGGACAATCTTTTGTTAGTGCACCGCGTATGACACCTGGTACTGACAGGATTTCAAAACTTGCGCAAGATCACCCCTCCGGCACATATATTGTCACTAACGGAAAAAAGGTTGCAGTCACTTTATCTGATGATTCTGTTGAAGAACAGAGTTGTCGCGATGCGTATGGCGATCAGACAATACCTGTACATATGACCGGTCAGGAATACATAGTAATGCGGGGCCAGGCCAATGCAGGGCTTGAGAGAGTTTGCATTGTTGCAACGAATGATAACGAACAGATATTTATAAATGGCAGCTATCAAGCTACATTGAATAAAGGCCAAATGTATCGTTATACTATGAATAATGATTATATCCATGTGCGCTCTAAAGATTCCGGGATTTATGTGATGCAGATTGCCGGCAAGGGCTGTGAAATGGGAGAGGCCATATTGCCTTCAATATCGGGATGTACCGGTTCTTTTGAAGTTGTTTTTGCCCGCGTACCGGATAACCAGGAGATTTACCTGAATATCATGGTTCGTAAAGGTGCCGAGGGGTCTTTTCTACTTAACGGTGTCGCGACACCTTATATCGTTGGTTCAATGTTTCAAACTGTACCAGGTACTACCGACTGGGTGGCGCTTCGCACTGCAAACCTGCCACTGTCAATTGTTAAGAATGGTACTAATGTACTTACGAATACCAAAGACCTTTTTCACCTCGGGCTGATTGTATTTAATGGTTCAACCACTGGGACGGGATATGGCTATTTCTCTAACTTCAGCCAGTTTATGATGAATGTGATAAATACTACTAATGGAGACGATTCACTCTATGCCTGCTATGGCGAATCAACAAATTTTATCACAACCTGCGGTATGTCCGAACATAACAGCAGTGGTTTATCATACCTCTGGAACACAGGTGATACTACGCCGTTTATACCGATTATTCCGGTTGTTGACCGTAAGTTTTATGTTACGGTTACGCTAAAAAACAGTTGTGCCCTTACGGCCAGAGATAGCGGAGTGCTTGTTGTTAATCCTGAAATTTTTGGTCATTGTTATGCTTCCGATTCGCTCGTTTGTCAGTACTATCCTGTTCAACTCAGGGCAGATGGAGGCGTTTGCTATAAATGGAGTAATGGCTCATCGTCACAGACAACAACGGTTTATCCGCCTGCATCTGGTCGCTATTATGTGAGCGTGATGGATTCTGTCGGCTGTTACGACAAGGAGAGTATTTTTATTTATACTAAACCATCGCCTGTAATTGATCCCGGTGCATTAAAAGATGTTTGTATTTATGATTCGGTTAATCTCACGGTTACGGGCAATGCATCTTTCTATCGCTGGAGCACAGGTTCAACAACTCAAACAATTCGTGTTTCGCCTCTTCAGTCAATGTATTATGCTGTAACGGCAACCGGAAGCAATGGATGTACAAAGAAAGATAGTGTAAGGGTTCGTGTTCTCGCTCTTCCTCAGTTCTCTATGCCATGGGATACTATTAAAGTATGCCCCGATAGTGTGCATACTATCAATCCTAATCCTTATCCGCTCTGGCGATTTCGCTGGAATACCGGCTCTACCAAGTCGTCAATCACAGTATCGGCTCCAGGAACATATATCCTTACTGTAACGAATTTTTCGAACTGCAGAAATTCTGATTCTGTTGTTTTTTATAATATCCCATTGCCTGCAGCTGAAGCCGGCGTATATAATCCGGTGTGTGTGGATGATCCGCCGGTTACCCTTATCGCATCCGGCGGTGTTTCATATAAATGGAATACAGGCGCTTCAGGTCGCACTATTACCGTTGATCCGGCTGTAACAACTGTTTACAGGGTAACGGTTACCGATGTGTACAATTGTAAAAATACAGATACGGCTGTAATCATTGTGCATCCTAATCCGCATCCGGTTATTTCCGGTCCCGATACAGTTTATCAGTTTTTTGATTCGGTGATATATTCTTCACCAATGATCGCTAATCATGCTTACCTCTGGAGCATTAGCAGTGGTACGGTCACCGGCTCACCGGCCGCTTCGGTGCGGGCATCATTCCCTATGGCAACACCAGGACAGGTTCTCCTCTCAATGGAAGAGGTGGTTATGACCACCGGTTGTACCGGTTCGGATAATAAAACAATCTATGTAGTGCAATCGCCTGTTATAAATCTGACGAAAAATGATATCAGTTGCTTTGGTGAAAAAGATGGTAACGCCCGGGTATTTGTGACGGGTGGTATGCTGCCTTATCATTATACATGGAGTACCGGCAGCTCTGCTAATTCACTCAGCCGTTTAGGGCAGGGAGAGTATTCTGTTACCGTCTCTGACAAAAATGGTTATGGCGATACTGTTTCATTTTTTATAGCTGAACCGGATTCATTTTATTTTATTGAGGTTGTTGCTTCGCATAATTCATGTTTCGGTTATAGCAATGGCTCGTTGATGGTTGTTGCCGGTGGCGGCAGCCCTCCATATTATTACGAGTGGTCGAACGGTGCTCAAACAAATGAAATATATGATTTGCTGCCCGGTAATTATTCATTGGTTATTCGTGATGCCAGTGGATGCGAGGTAATGGCTGCAACGGCAATCACAAGTCCGGCAATGCTGCAGGTAGTGATGGATGCCGAAAAACCGTTTTGCGGGCAGACATCAGATGGGAGAATTATTCCGGCGATCAGTGGCGGAACACCATTTAGTGGTAGAGGGGATACCTTGTACAATTTGTCATGGTCCACCGGCGACAGCAGTATGCAACTTAACAATTTGTTTGCCGGTTATTATTCCCTTACCGTTACAGATGCCAATGGATGTAACACTGCTGTTGCTATACAACTCGATCCTGCCCGCGATGTCTGTTTGCTTATTCCAAATGTTTTTTCTCCTAACGGGGATGGCATTAACGATTATTGGGAGATTCCTTTCTTTGACGTTTTATGTCCTCAAGCCCGTGTGATAATCTGGGACCGCAATGGTATGCTTGTGTTTTCGTCTCCTGCATTAAGCCGGTTATGGGATGGTAAATTGTATGGTAAGGTTTTGGGCATTGACTCGTATCATTATATTATTGATATGAATGATGGATCGGGGAAGGTAATTTCGGGGTATGTTACTTTGGTGAAATAGTTTTCCTTGGTTTTACTCGGGAAAAAGCGCACTCTTCCGCTCCGAGAATTTAATTTATTTTGGTAAACTTATCTGCTTTAATGCTTTTTAAGTTTCTGAATAATTGTTGCTATACTCCTGAATAAGCGCTGAAACCGCCGTCTACCGGAATAATAATACCGGTTACGAAGGATGAGAGATCAGACAACAGATAGAGAACTGCGCCCTGCAGGTCTTCAGGATCACCAAAGCGGCCCATGGGTGTGCCTGTGATGATTTTATTTCCGCGCGGAGTCAGTTCATTGGTTTTTTCATCGTACAGCAGGAAACGGTTTTGCTGGGTAACAAAAAATCCCGGAGCTATGGCATTTACTCTTACTCCTGATTTGGCAAAGTGTACCGCCAGCCATTGCGTAAAGTTATTGATGGACGATTTTGCAGCCGAGTAGGCAGGAATCTTGGTTAATGGCCGGTACGAGTTCATAGATGAAATATTCAGGATAGCGCCATTGCCCCGTTCAACCATTTCCCGTGCGAATACCATTGTGGGAAGCAGGGTCCCCATAAAATTCAGGTCAAAAACTTTTTGAAATCCTTCAAGTTCAAGGCCGAAAAAGCCATCATTGAGGTTCTTTTTGTCGGCTTCGGTAATTACTTCCAGCTTGGTGGTTGCCTTTGGTGAATTACCCCCTGCTCCGTTAATCAAAAAATCAATTTGTCCGAATTCTTTTAAAATATAAGCTTTTGCCGTTTCTAGGGATGATTTATCAAGCACATTCCCTTCAACACCAATTGAGCGGACATTAAATTCATCAGTGATCGAATGAGCAAGATCATCAGCATTTTTTTTTACCAGGTCAACAATGGCTGTCTTTACACCTGCTGATGCCAGTCCTTTGCAAATCGCGCCTCCCAGTACACCCCCGCCGCCGGTTATTATGCATACCTTATCTTTCAGATCACCGAATCCGTTTGTTTTCATATTGTTATATATTAAATATTTATCAATTATATTGTATTCTGCCGGTAAAAATAATTATTTTTCATCAAGATATTGATTGTTTCTGCATTTTCTAATGCGTAATTTGGGTTCATTTAGAATAAAATATTTTGCATCAATTCAGTTTTTTCTTTATTTTCACGCTTTCAGTTAAAATTTATTATTAACAAATTGCATAAATCATGATCAGTATAGGGAAGTAT
>CAZRNJ010000162.1:0-5915 GCA_964601385.1 uncultured Bacteroidales bacterium
AGAAATGTTGGTTTTATAGTATCTAAGGAATTTCTATTGCAAAATCGCGGTTTAACCCACAGCAACAGTACCTATTCTTCCTTCTCCTGCGCAGCAAACTCCTTGATGAGTTTTTCCTGTATTTCGCCGGGTACCTGTTGATATTCGGCAAACTTCATGGTATAGATAGCGCGGCCGTTGGTTAATGAGTTGAGCGCTGTTGAGTATTTATTCATTTCGGCCAGCGGTACACGGGCTGTAATTTTATCGAAGCCATCTTCGCTGTCCATACCCAACACTATTGCGCGTCGTGTTTGCAAATCGCCCATCACATCGCCCATGCGTCCTCCGGGCACAAACACATTAACTTCGTACACGGGTTCGAGAATTTTGGGACCTGCTTTTTTAAATGCATCTTTAAATGCATTACGGCCTGCGAGCCGGAATGATATTTCATTGCTGTCTACCGGGTGCATCTTGCCGTCGTATACTGCAACGCGTATGTCACGGGCATACGAACCGGTGAGCGGTCCTTCTTCCATCTTTTCCATCACGCCTTTTAAAATGGCGGGCAGGAAACGTGCATCAATAGCGCCGCCTACTATGCAGTTATAAAAAATAAGCTTACCACCCCAGGGCAGGTCATGCTCTTCGGTTCCGCGTATGCTTAGCTTGATTTCTTTCCCTTCAACCTTGACCATGCCAGGATTCGGCTTACCCTCTTCCCACGGTTCAATTATCATGTGTACTTCACCGAATTGTCCTGCTCCGCCCGATTGCTTTTTATGTCTGTAATCGGCCTGAGCGATTTTGGTGATGGTTTCGCGGTACGGAATTTTCGGCGCCAGATAATCAACCTGTATTTTAAAAATGTTTTCAAGATGCCATTTCACGATATCAAGATGATATTCCCCTTGTCCGTAAATAATAATCTGCTTAAGTTCTTTTGAATATTCAACCTTAATGGTTGGGTCTTCCTGCTGTATTGTACTAAGTGCAGCCCCCAGTTTTTCTTCTTCACCTTCGTTTTTAGTTTTTACGGCAGTACGGTATTTTGGCTCCGGAAACTGGGTTGCGACAAACTCTATACCTGCTGTGCCCAGTGTATTGTTTGTTTTTGTGTTTTTAAGTTTTACCGATGCCCCCAAATCGCCTGCCGAGAGTTTTTCAACCTTCGTACGGTTCTTCCCAGCCGAAACAAATAATTGTGATAACCGTTCTTTCGTATTGGTGGTTTCATTGGTAACATCCATGCTCTCGGTAATCTCGCCTGTGATAACTTTAAAATAGTTTACTTCGCCAACATGTTGCTCAATTACAGTTTTAAAAACAAAGGCCGAAATTTGTCCTTTGGCATCAATTTTAATTTCTTTGCCATCTTTGGTTTTTTCGGGTGCCATTTCGTTTGGCGCCGGAACAACTTTTGTCAGCACGTCTAACAAGCGGTCAATGCCTGCATTCTTTTTGGCTGATGCACACAGGACCGGGAAAATATTGCGCGTCAAAACACCTGCACGCAGTCCTTTCATCATTTCATCTTCCGTAAGCGTGCCTTTCTCAAAAAATAATTCCATTAATTGTTCTTCACTCTCGGCTGCTTTCTCGATCAATTGTCCGTGTAGTTCCTCGGCTTTTGCTTTTTGGTCGGCCGGAATATCCAAAACCTCTGCTTTTCCCGCATCTGTTGTGTATTTATACATTTTCATGGCAATCAGGTCAATAATCGAGTTAAAACCCGCGCCTGTAGACACAGGATATTGAGTAGTCAGCAGTTTACTCCCAAAACGTTCTTTTAATTGTTCGAGTGTAGTATCAATATTGGCTTTCTCATGATCTAACTGATTGATAAGGAATATCATGGGCTTTTCGGCATTTTTACAGTGCCTGTTGTGGATTTCAGTTCCTACTTCAACACCGTTTTGCGCGTTAATCAGCATCAGGCCGGTATCAGCAACACGTAAAGATGATATAACTCCATTACAGAAATCATCTAGTCCGGGAGTGTCAAGTATATTGATTTTATGATCGTTATATTCGGTTTGTATCAGTGCCGAAAACATCGAATTACCATTGGCTTGTTCAATTTCTTTATAATCAGAGCAAGTATTTTTACTTTCAATATCTCCTTTGCGTGAAATCGCGCCACTTACAAAAAGTATTGATTCACACAGGGAGGTCTTTCCTGATCCGGAGTTTCCCATTAGTGATAAATTTCTGATTTGACTGGTTTGATAGATTTTCATTCGTTAAAAGTTTTAGTTTCTGGATTAATTTATGATTAAAGAATGTATGATAATGTTATGATGTTTAGTTTGATTTTATTCATTTAGTTAAAAATCAGGGCACAAAAATAATATTTTTATTGTAATACCTTTGAATTTAGAATACTCTCACCGGTGAACATGCAAAGATGTATTGAATAATTCAGCAAAATATTTGTATGACATTGAAAATCAAATAAATATTTTATAAAAATCGGAAATGGTTCAATCAGTGAAGCGAAAAAATCGCAAAGAGCTGTTTATCAAATATATATTTCTGAAGAGATTTTGAAGAAGCAGATGCTCCTGAATAGCGGAAAATATTTTAATAAAGTGGTTTGGAGATAATAAAAAAATAAAATACCTTTGCCACCCATTTATTAAACAGAATTAACAAAAAGCTAATATGCCGACAATACAACAACTTATCAGAAAAGGCAGAAAACAGGCGACGGATAAGAGTAAAGCCCCAGCGCTTGATTCATGTCCGCAGCGTCGGGGGGTATGCATTCGTGTTTACACAACTACGCCTAAAAAGCCCAATTCGGCTATGCGAAAAGTAGCTAAAGTACGGTTAACCAATAAGAAAGAGGTTACCGCGTATATTCCGGGCGAAGGCCATAATCTCCAGGAGCATTCAATTGTTATGGTTCGCGGGGGTAGGGTTAAGGATCTTCCGGGAGTACGCTATCATCTGGTTCGTGGGACCCTTGATGCACAGGGAGTTGAAGGCAGAAAGCAGGCACGGTCAAAATATGGCGCTAAACGTCCTAAAAAATAATATTTCAAGTAATTGCCATGAGAAAGAGCAGAAGTAAAAAACGCAATCTTGCCCCGGACGCCCGGTATAAGGATCAGTTGGTTACCCGTTTTATCAATTCAATGATGAGTAAGGGCAAAAAGAGTACAGCAGCCGCTGTTTTCTATGATGCTATTGATATTATTAAGGAAAAAAATAAGGTTTCAGAGGAAGAAGCTATTGCTATCTGGCGTAAAGCCATGGATAATGTTGCTCCAAATGTTGAAGTAAAAAGCCGCAGGGTAGGTGGGGCCACTTTTCAGGTCCCTATTGAAGTACGTCCCGACCGTAAAATAGCTATCAGCATGAAAAATCTGGTTAAGTATGCTGCCGACAGGGGAGGGAAACCCATGGCTGAAAATCTGGCTGCTGAAATTATGGCTGCTTACAAGGAAGAGGGCGGTGCTTTCAAGAAAAAAGAAGATACTCACAAAATGGCTGAGGCAAATAAGGCCTTTGCTCACTTCAGGTTTTAATTTATACCATAATTATATATATAGAGAGTTTTTTAAATGAGCGACCTTAAATATACACGGAATATTGGCATTATGGCCCATATTGATGCCGGTAAAACAACTACTACCGAAAGGATTTTGTTTTATACCGGCGTAACCTATAAGATGGGCGAAGTTCACGATGGGTCGGCAACAATGGACTGGATGGTGCAGGAGCAGGAGAGAGGTATTACCATTACTGCTGCGGCCACACAAACTTTTTGGAAACTGAATAATGAACAATACCGTATTAATATTATTGATACACCTGGTCACGTTGACTTTTCGGTTGAAGTAGAGCGTTCATTGCGTGTGCTTGATGGCGCTATAGCAGTATTCTGCGCTGTTGGAGCTGTACAGCCGCAGTCCGAAACAGTTTGGCGTCAGGCCGAAAAATATCATGTGCCGGTAATCAGTTTTGTAAATAAGATGGATAGGGCCGGTGCCGATTTTTTTAATGTGATTATTCAGATGAAAGAGAAGCTGGGCACAAATCCGGTTCCGCTCCAGATACCTATTGGAAGTGAAGAAAATTTTTCGGGCGTTATTGATCTGATCAGAAATAAAGCAATTACATGGTGCGAGGATAAACAACTTGGAACCAACTATATTGAAAGTGATATTCCTGATAATCTAAAGGAAGAAGCCGCTCATTGGCGCGACAAGCTTGTTGAGCAGGTGGCCGAGATTGATGAACGATTTGTTGAACGGTACTTTGAAGATCCGGCATCTATCAGCCCCGAAGAAATTATTTCGGTTATCCGTAAAGCAACAATCAGCCGTAAGGTTGTTCCTGTGTTGTGTGGAGCTGCATTTAAAAATAAAGGAATACAAAGCTTACTGGATGCTGTGTGCGCATTCCTCCCTAGTCCGCTTGAAGTAGGTGCTGTTACAGGGATTGATACTGAAAAAGATGAAGTAACCGAGCGCCATCCCGTGGCTACTGATCCGTTGGCTGCTTTGGTGTTTAAGATTGCAACCGATCCTTTTGTCGGACGGCTGGCTTATATACGTGTTTATTCAGGTACTTTAACCTCTGCATCATATGTTTTTAATCCACGCACAGGTAACAAAGAACGGATTACCCGGCTTTATCAGATGCATGCCAATAAACAAAATCCCCGCGAGGCGATTGAGGCAGGTGATATTTGTGCTGCTGTTGGTTTTAAAGATGTAAAAACCGGCGATACACTTTGTGATATTAAGCATCCGGTTGCCCTCGAGCGGATCGTGTTCCCCGAACCGGTTATCAGCTTGGTGGTTGAGCCCAAGTCCCAGCCCGATATTGATAAACTTTATATCGCACTGAATAAACTGGCCGAAGAAGACCCAACATTTCAGGTTAATTATGATGAAGAAAATGCTCAAACCGTAATCAAAGGTATGGGTGAGCTTCATTTAGAGATTATTATTGATCGTTTAAAACGTGAATTTAATGTAGAATGTAATCAGGGAGCGCCTCAGGTTGCCTATAAAGAGTGCCTTACAGTTCAAACCGATCACCGCGAGATGTTTAAAAAACAATCGGGCGGCCGTGGTAAGTATGCCGAGATTTATTGCAAAATTGGCCCTGCAGATGAAGGTGTTACCGGTTTGCAGTTTATTAATGAGGTTAAAGGAGGCAATGTCCCCCGCGAGTATATCCCTTCGGTTGAGAAAGGATTTCGTGAATCAATGCGCAATGGTGTTCTTGCCGGATATCCTGTTGACAGTTTAAAGGTGATTTTGTATGATGGATCCTATCATGAGGTTGACTCCGACTCATTATCATTTGAAATAGCAGCACGGCATGCATTCAAAAATGCTGCAGTGAAGTGTAAACCGGTGCTTCTCGAACCAGTGATGAAAGTTGAAGTTGTAACTCCCGAAGATTACATGGGTGATGTGATTTCGGACTTTAATAAACGACGCGGCCAGATTCTGGGAATGGAGTCGAAAGTGAAAATACGAAATATCAGAGCCAAAGTACCTTTGGCCGAACAGTTCGGTTATGTAACTGTATTACGTACATTGACATCGGGCAGGGCTACTGTTTCGATGGAATTTTTACAGTACGAGATGGTTCCGCCGGCATTAGCAAAAACAATTGTTGAGAAAAAATTCGGAAAAGTAGAATTAGTTTAATATTAGGAATTATGAGCGGTCAGAAAATAAGGATTAAACTGAAATCATACGATTATAACCTGGTTGATAAGTCGGCCGAGAAAATCGTAAAAACAGTGAAATCTACCGGTTCGGTGGTTAGTGGACCAATCCCACTGCCAACGCACAAGCGGATTTACACGGTTAATCGTGCAACCTTTGTGAACAAGAAGTCGAGAGAGCAGTTTCAGTTGTCATCCTATAAACGGCTGATTGATATTTACAGCAGCACTCCTAAAA
>CAZRNJ010000163.1:0-5871 GCA_964601385.1 uncultured Bacteroidales bacterium
GGCGACGGCTGATGCACATTGAAGCTATCACGGTTGTCGCGTACATACTGTTCAAATCGTCCGTTTTCCATAATTATTCAGTTAATTCATTTGTTTTATCAATTCCAGCACTTTATTCTTTGCCCGCATATATTGTGTTTTAGATGTACTCTCGCTGATATCCATAATTTGCGCTATCTCCGTGTGATCATACCCTTCCAGCAGGTATAGCGAGAGGATAATCCGCGAGCCCTCGGGCAATTGTTCAATGGCCTTATGGATCTTCATTACATTCATTTTTATTTCGTCTTCGTTATTCTCATCATTTACTTCCGGCCTATCCTGCCGTGTCATATCTTGCACATATACCAGTTCCGCTTTCTTGCGTTTCAGGGTATTTATGCAGTGGTTAATCACAATCTGCTTGAGCCACGAACCAAAAGGCGCATCGAACCGGTATGTTGTCAACCGTCTGAAGGCCGTGGTAAACGACTCCTGCAACATATCCTCTGCCTCTTCCTTTGTGCGCATAAACCGAAGGCAGATATTGTACATCGCACCCGAATAGAGTTGGTACAGCCGGTACTGCGCATCGCGCCTTCCTTCCATACATTGAAGGATTATATCCTTGTGTATATCAACCACGTCTCAACCTTTGGTTAACCAGTATTAAAGACAAAGATAAAAGCTAAGGGTTGCAAAATAAGCAGAAAAAATCAGCAACCATCAATAAAGTCCTGATTAACTAACAAATAAAATGAAGTCAATATTTATTTGACCGGCTGTGTTGTAACAGCGGCTGGCTGAGCCGGAGCTTTAGGTGCAGCAGCCGGGGTGGTTGTTACCGGAGCAGTTGATTTAGCCGGCAGAGTAGTAACAGGAGCAGCAACCGGTTTTGGCATCGGCTTGCTGGCCGGAGTTACGGGCTTCTTAGCCGGCTGTCCCGGTTTACCCGGTTTTACCGGCTGTGGTTCCGGTTGTTCTTTCGGTGCCGGTTTATTAATAATACGAAGCTTCGATACATTTAGTTTGCTGAACGGATCAACGGAACCGACAACCTTAAACTCGGTTCTGCGGTTCAAGGCGCGGCCTTCTTCAGTATCGTTGGTGGCAATCGGCTTATCTTCACCATAGCCCCTGGATATCAAACGACCTGCCTCAATTCCCTTGCTGATCAGGTAATTAACAACATTCTCGGCCCGGCGCTGCGACAGTTTAACATTATAGATACTATCGCCAAAATTATCGGTGTGCGCGCTAATCTCAACAATAATGTCAGGTGTTTCAGACAATACTTCGAACATAGTTGAATCAATAATCTTCTTTGCCGAATCAGTAACCTCATCCTTATCAAACTCATAATAGATATAGAAAACAACCGGCTCAAGCGTAATTTCCTCAAGCCAGATATTTGCAAGAGGAATATTCTCGGACCGTGTTTTATTCCTGGTTGAAACATCCTGTTGTTTATAAAAGTATCCGTCCTTTTTATAAACAATCCTGTAATCCTCACCTTTCTCCACATCAAACTTATACTCGCCATTCTCGTTGGTTGTATCGGCTTCAATAAGCATTAATGCTTCGGAGTTATCATCTTTTACCGGCACACAAAGCTGCACAATGGCTTCGTCAAGCGGATCGTCGGTAGTTGTTTTAGGATGTTTGTTCGTTCCCCCGTAAAACACCCGGCCTGAAACCGATAATTCAATATAATCTTTATTATAGAACGAATAGATATCATCGCAACATGTCGGGTTCTGGAGATTATAACCACCTTCACGGTTTGACACAAAAAATCCCTCTGCTTTTTGTTTTGGATTCAATGCGAAATACAGATCATCGGCCGTTGAATTATATGGAGTGCCCATATTTACCGGAGTAGCAAATTTTTTCTGTTCTCCTTTGGCTTTAAAGATGTCATGTCCGCCAAAACCAGGATGATAATCGGAACTAAAATATAGTGTTTTATTTTTTGAATCGTAATAAGGAGTAATTTCGTTACCCGGGGTGTTTATTTTACGGCCGGCATTTTCAATATTGTTGAACGAGCTGTCCTTTTCGTCAAACACGCTGTACCAGATATCCCATCCGCCTTCACTTTTGGCCATACGGTTTGATGCAAAATACAATACTTCCCGTTTTACATTTTTTTTGATTTCCATACCCAGAGCAGGCATGGTTGATGAAGTTTCCTCTGTGTTGACCGGAAATCCAAGACGCGAAGGATTTTGCCATTTACCCGTACTGTCGCGCTTACTTTGATAAATCTCACATTTTACTTTTCCCTGCCAATCGGTTTTACAGCGTGTAAGGTACATGCGGTTACCATCGGCCGAGATAACCGGATTGACAGTATGCGCATCAGTAGTGTTAAGTGGTGACTCAACTACGCCCTGCATAGTCCATTCAATATCCTTGGTGCGTTTGGCATAATAGAGTTTGCGCACAGGCATAGCCACAAGTTCTTCGTTAGGCAAATAATACGGCATGGTATCCGAACTAAGCGAGCCGAAAACCAGTGTATTATTATCAAGAACCATGGGCGACGATTCGGCATGCGCTTTATTAATGGAGTTATCAAGATGTTTGATATCCACCATAGTTGAGTTACTGCTCTTTTGTTTTGCCAATTTCAGGCCATCCATCTGATTGGTGAGCCGTGTAGCATAATCACGACCTTTATATACCTTTTTAAATGCAGTAAATTTCACTGATGCATCATCATATCTTCCGGCCTGTTTTAACATAGCACCTTGCCAGTAGAGGGAAGTGACATTAAGATTCGGTTCAAGATTATAGGAAATACCAAAATAGGTAGCAGCCCGTGTATAGTCGCGTGTATCGCGATAGAGAACTGCCAGTTTATTGATCACTTCCATATTAGACGTATCGCGGTTGGCATACGCCTGATAATATTTTATGGCTGTATACTGATCGCCCCTTGCCTCGGCATTCTGGGCGAATTTGACTAATTTTTTCAACGGCAGGCGGCTGATATCGGGCTGGCTGTAACCAACAACGCTGTTCAAAACGAACAGGATAAACAGAATAATCTGTATTGATTTAATACCTTTCACAGGGAATAAAAAACTTTTGAATTTGAGTACTAATCTCTCTGTATATTAAGCTCAGTTCGAAACCGCCAACATTTTTTGCCGATGTTTTCAGTTCCGACATATTCAGATCGTAGCTTAAGGCCGCTGTCCAATGCTGATAGTTACCGCCAATCATAATCACTAAAGCATCGAAATTTTTAAACTCATTGCGGGTATAAAAACCTGTGAACACTGAATTCTCGAGATAATTATCCGAAAGCACATACGTAAAGCTTGAACCCATGATCATTTCAACAGCCGTATTGTGTGACATATATAAAGCATCGGGAGTGAAATAGAATTTCGGTGACACTTTCACTTTGGTTCCGCCATGAAATACCAGTCGCGGCGGCAGGGTATTATTGGATGAATAGAATGATTCTTTTGGCATATTGACATGAAAAGCAGCAGCGCCTAACCGCGGTTGCAGGATACCCGCATCCATGGTCCACATCAAGCCGGCATTGGCATCAAAATACATTGAATTGGCTCTGAAGCCCGGCTCAAAAGTCGCCATCTCATTCGTAAATGTACCGGACACCTCATCATATTGGTCGGGGAAAGCCAGTTTACCCATATCAAGGTGTTTATTGACCACACCGGCCTGCAGGCCTAAGCTGATGACCTGTTTGCTGATATTTTTATGATAAGCGCCGGAGAGAAAAAACTTATTGACAAACAAGCTGGACTGATTCGTAAGATCACTTAATAAAACGGCGCCCCAACTGAAATGGTTCTTCCGGGCGTATGCCTGCCTATCGAAACCCACTGCAAACGTGCTGTACGGCGATATTGCGCCCCATTGCCTGCGGTTATTGTTCACAAATCGCCATTCTCCGTCAAAGTTTCCTGTATTCGCCGGATTCAGTGATAATCCGGAGAAAAAGAATTGCGAAAAGTGCACATCCTGTGCGTTTGAAACACCCATCGCCATTACAAAGCAAGCAATCATGAGGAGTTTATTATTTTCAAATCGCAAGACCATTGGTTTTTCTATGGTTTTAAACTGTTGTTCGCTTATAATCTTGCAAATATAAATATTTTTCATAAATTTGTAATATAAATATGTATTTTTGAGGAGATTCTATATAAAAGGGTATTAATTACGGACAAAAAAATAAATAATTGTAACCAACGATGAAAAAAATTTTACGCAATCTGGTATTGGTTCTAATGGTCATTTCAGCGACAGCAACTGTTTCAGGTCAGTATAAACGGGCTACGGCTAAATTCACGGCAACACCGGTAAAGGGTTGCGTGCCACTAACAGTGCAGTTTACCGACATTTCAATAAAAGGGACAGCCGATATTGTTGCGTGGGAATGGAATTTTGGCGATAATACAGCACCCAGCACATTAAAAAATCCGCTGCATACTTTTACTCTGGTTGGGAACCATAGTGTACGCCTGCGTGTAAAAGATCAAAACGGTTATTGGAGTTACTGGAGCCAACCAACAGTTATTAATGTTTCGGATACATTCGATGTAACAATCAATGTTAACCCCCCCCTCCTCTGTCAGCTCCCTGCAAACGTCACCTACAGCGTTATCAGTCCTTCCTCAACACCAAAGATGAAATACCAATGGAACTGGGGAAATACAACCCGTAATGTAAACAGAAATATTACCACACCGGGTAATTATTGTGTTACTGTCACTGTCACTGATTCAAATAACTGCGCGGCAACCTACAAAGGATGCAATGCCCCAATAGCTGAGCATGTATTAGCCAGGATTACCGGCCCCGACACCATTTGCCAAGATATACCCACCAATTTCACTGGCAACACATCATCGGGTGCATCAATATACAGTTGGGTGATTACAAACCCAACCATGTTCTACAATACGCCTAACATCACGCACACGTTTGCCGATTGCTATCTGGGCACTGCCTGCAAGCCCGAACAGGTACAGTTAACTGTTTTCAGCGCCAGCGGCTTATGCAGCAGTACAGCCAACAAGAATGTCGTCATTGATTGTCCTCAGGCCGTTTTTCTGGCTGACAGCGACTGGGTTTGTGGCTATCCACAGGATACACCTCCAATGACCGATCCGGTATGTTTTACCGATATTTCGTCGGCCTGTGGAATAGTTACAGGATGGGACTGGACATTCAGTGGCAGTTCAACCTCAACACAGCAAAACCCCTGCCATGTATTCCAGCGCGACCAGCCACGCAGCGCCTGTCTGCTGGTTACCTCAAATCACGGATGTAAATCAGACGTAGAATACTGCCTGGATATTATCGAACGTCACACCGAGTTCACCATTGAAGCAGACACAAATAAGGGTTGTATTCCGCTTACCGATTCATTCTTTATTAAAATATCCAACCTGATATTTGGCATTACCGAAATTGAATGGCATATTGACAAAGATAACCGAACAGGTACATTTGTGCCATATGATATTGAGATTACTTACGATACATTGCTCGTTTATACTTTTACTGAATTTGGAAGATATAGAATAACAGCTATTGTAAAAGACCGGGTTTGCGGGCCTGACACTGTTGAGTTATCCGAATACATTACACCCGGCGATACAACACAACCTGATTTTTACATTAATAATATTGTTATTGAAGATTCTGTCGCATATATTATTGATGACATTGTCCGGTTTATTGACAATACAAAAGGTGGCAGCCGCAAAGATTCATTCCCCGATGAATGGAATTTCTGGTGGGACTTTGATTCCCGCGATTTCAGAACCTCATATAAAGAATCAACAGGGCAAGATACTGTTGACGAAAACAGCTATTACACCGATTCACCTCAGAACATTACTAACC
>CAZRNJ010000164.1:0-5868 GCA_964601385.1 uncultured Bacteroidales bacterium
GTATGTCAACATCATAGGCCCACCGGTAGTATCCACCTAATGCCACGCGGAAAAACCGCATGACATTCAGCTCAAGTTCAATTCCCGGGTTTACCATAAAAAATGCATCTGTGTTGCGGTAATAACTATCAAAAGGATGATATTCATCATAGGTATCTGCATTGTAGGCAAGTCCGCCGGCGCCAATGATTACAGGCATTGACAGATGCACTGCTTTTTTAGGAAAGAAGATGGGTTCCAGCAGCAAGCCGCCATATCCGCCGGCCATTTCAAAATAGCCGTCACCCGAATAATCTTCAATGGCTAATCCGCTGATGAATCCGTTTCCACCAACACCTAATGCAAAGCTGTGATTGATGATCCATGCCAGCCGGCCGCCCATCTCCATTGCCGAAGCGCCTTTTATCTCGGTGTACCGCATATCAATTCCCAAATATCCGCCATGCTTTATTTTGCCGCTGAACAGAGTTTGTATTTCCGATTCGGGTTTGATGGTTCTATATTCTATCGTATCGCCGGTACTTTGCGAATGAAGGGATGCTGCAATCATAAATACAGCAAGAAAAGCTATCTTGTTTTTCATCCGTAAATAATTGTTTTTAATAGGTCGGATGGAACCCACATATATTTGGCTATGAGCCTGATCAATATTTGTGATGTTATTTTCAACTGTGGTTGTGTTAAGCGAAGTTTTACATGTTGGTTTCATATTCTTTTGTTTAAAGTTATTTATTGATAATGGTCGTTATTTCTGATATTAGTTATTGGAAGAAATATTTCCCGACCCGCTGATGCGGCTTGATACAATTGGTTTGCCTGTATAATAGATATTACCGCTTCCCGAAATGCTGGCATCCAGTGTGCTGTCGGCATGGATCATTATATCGCCCGACCCGTCAATTGAAGCAATACCATCTTTCGATTTCAGGTTATATCCGTCAATTTTGCCCGAACCATTGATCCGCATTTTCGAAATGCCGGCAATGCCCGAAAGGTAAATATCTCCTGAGCCGGAAATAACGGCTTCCAGGTTTTCTGCTGTAACCGATGCTGTTATGTAGCCCGATCCGTTAAGATTAAGCGCAAACGATGCTTCGTTGAATCCATTGCAACTGATATTGCCCGATCCGTCAAGATCCACCGAATTGATATGCGGCTGCCGGATATATACCCGTACCGTGCGGTGAATATCAATACAATGTCCTCTTGCTTTTTGGATCTTTAATGTATTCCCATCTCTTGATGTGGCAATCAGCCGGTTGATGTTACTTTCTGCCTCCACAACAAGCGAAGGTACGCTGTCGTATGTTATAATGATGTCGTATGAGCCGTCTGCCTCAACCCTGTTAAAGACACCGGCATCGCGTTCATCCCGTACTGTGTGATGGTTCCCGTCTATACATACAATCTTGCGGCACCCGGTAAGGATGAACACGGTTAAGAGTATTAATTGTATTTTTTTCATAGTCATTGTTTTTTCTTAATGACAATATAAAAATACAAGGGTTGCAAATGGGATGCATTTTTTACTATGCAGTTAAAATCAATAAGATACAGATGTATAACGATTGTAATGCTATTACCGGATTTATTCGTGATACTTAAATTCCAGAAGCGGTGCTTATTGATTACTATACTCGGGATGAACGAATAACGATGAAGATGCAGGAGTATGTTTCCCGCGGGTTTTCGTGATTAGTGGGTTTTATATCCGCGATTTGTTTAATTGTTTATAGGTTGATAAGTGCCTTTCGGTTTTCTCCGGGTAAATATCTGCAATAGTAATCATAATACCGGTTTCAATTACTCCTCCAAAATAGTTGTTAACCGAAGTGCCAAAGGTGCGCATACTGGGCGAGAGATTCATATAGGCATTGATTAGGGGTGGTACAAAGTGTCCCATAGCTCTTATCTTTTGCGAGAGAATTTTGTAGTCATCATCATAATTTTTACCGGTGAAAATTGCCTGCAGTTCATTTTTATTTGCTTCAAATGGCAGTGGTGTAAAAGGTCTTACTAAATTGTCGTTATCCGGAAAATATTTTTCGAAAAATGTATAGATCATTTCTCTGGCTTGTGCAGGATATGACTGGTAGATGGTGACTTTGCCGAATAAATATTTTTTATCAGGATTATCTACAATCAGAGCGCCTAAGCCGTCCCATAGATTATCGAGAACATACATTCCTTTCCGGTACCGGTTTGTTGACTGGTAATCGGGATGTACGAATGATCTTCCTAATTCAATGATAAATGGCAGATATTCGGAGATGAATTTATCTGAGAATTTGAATAATCCTGCTGTCGCCAGATTAAGATCATCTGATGGCTGACCTTTACCACAGATAAAATAGCGGTATCCGCCTAAAATTTCGCGGTTTTCCGGATCCCATACAATCAACTGGCTGAATGGCCTCTCCATGGTATCGTAATTGTCAATGTCGCATGCCTTACCTGTTCCGCCGCCTGCATAGCGGAAGGTCAGTTCGCGTAAACGTCCGATCTCGTTCATCGTATGTGGGGCTGTATGGTAATCAACAACGTACAATTCATTATTCCCGAAATTGGTGTTGCGGATAAATTTATCAGGCGTCAGCTCTTTTTCAATTTCTTCGCGGCTAACCGGTGGTATGATATTTTCCATATTCTGCATTTGTGATGCAAATCTACTAAAATTCAACAATTCATCAATATCCTTTGTCATTCATTATCTTTGCTGCAGATGATTGAACAATTTGAAATATCGCTCCCGCCTTTTCGTCGCGGTTTTCACCTGATTACCGCACAGGTTATAAAACATTTGCCTCCATTGCCGGAGAAAGGATTGGTGAATATCCTGATCAAACATACTTCGGCTGCTCTTACACTGAATGAGAATGCCGATCCTACCGTACGAACCGATTTTGAATCTTTTTTTAACTATACCATTCCCGATGACATATCCTGGTTTGAACACCGGATGGAAGGTGCAGATGATATGCCTGCTCACCTTAAATCATCATTACTCGGGCAGAGTTTAACCATTCCTGTAACCAATTACCGGCTTAACCTGGGTTGCTGGCAGGGGATCTATCTCTGTGAGTTCCGGAATCATTCGTCGTCCAGGGAATTGGTAATAACTATTCTTGGATAGGATAGGGAAGTTTGCATGTGAAGGTGCTTCCTTGTCCTTCGATGCTTGTAACACTTATTTCTCCTCCGTGCCGTGCAGTAAATTCGCGGCACAGGATTAGTCCAAGCCCGGTTCCTTTTTCTCCTGCAGTGCCTTTGGTCGAAAAGTTTGAATCGAGCGTAAATAATCGTTTCAGGTTTTCTTCGTTAATCCCTATACCCTGGTCGGCTACACTGATCTTCAGGTGTTGAGCAGTTCGTTCTGCGCTGATGTGCACAATCCCGCCCGGATGTGAAAATTTGATGGCATTGGTTATCAGATTACGCAGGATGGTGTTCAGCATATTTTTGTCGGCATAAACCAGTATGTTATTCTGTATATCATGAATCAGTTCGATAGATTTAATGCTGCCCTGTGTATGTAGCGCTGCAATCTGTTCATTAACCAGCGCTGCCAGAGGGAGCTTTTCCGGATTGAAAATAATATTGCCCGATTGTGAACGCGACCACTCAAGTAAATTTTCCAGTAACCGGTAAGTATGCACTGATGTTTTATAAATCTCAGCAATCATTTCGTTTATCTGTTTCTCATCATAGTTCTCATATTTGCTGATAATCAGTTCGGATAATCCGATGATCTGGTTGAATGGATTCCGTAAGTCGTGCGCAATAATCGAGAAAAATCTGTCTTTTACTGAATTCAGTTCAAGCAATTCAAGGTTCTGTTGCTCAATTTTCATGTTTTTTATCCGGCTCTCTTCATTGTGCCGGTCTATTATGGTTTTATCACTCTTCATCTGTGCAACCGCTCTTTTCTTGGCTCTGTACTCCCGGTACAGCAATACTGAAAAAAGAAAAATTACAGTGAAAAGTACTACCAGAAGATAAACTACTCTGCGCTGGCTGCGGACGATTTCCTGCTCTTTTTTAATTTTTATTTCGCGCAGTTGTATCTCCATCTGATTGTACCGGTTTATTTCGTTCAGTAAAGCGATTTTTTGCGCATTTATCGCCGAATCCTGTTCCAGCTTCTGTTTTTTTATCTCAGCCACTGTCAGTTGTTGCTCCTTCCCACGTAGTTCTATTTCTTTCTCTTTTTTCTGTTTCAGGGCAACTGAGTATTTGCTCTTTAAAATGGTAATCTCTTTTTTGGCTTCAGTAATCAGTAATGAATCGCGCAGATTATTATACAATTTGTAGTAACGGAGCGAATTTTCGTGATCGTTTATGGCTTCGTAAACCTCATATAGCGCCTGATAGTTTTGTAATACCAAATCGCCCTTATTTGCTTTTTCGGCCAAGGATAAACTGCGCAGGTAATATTTTACCGATTTTTTATTGCTGTTTAATTTATTGTAGATGGTTCCCAGATTGAATAACGATAGGAAGACATTCTCATCCCCCGCCATATCTTTGATCAGTTCGTACTCCTTGTCAAAATATTCAGCCGACATTTTATATTCTTTAATATTATAGTACGCCGCGCCTATTGTACTATATAAATTGGCTTTAATCAACTGGTCAACATCCAGCCGGTATTTGCGTATTGAGTCAAGCGCCGCGCGCGCATATTGAATGGATTTCTGATTAAAAACATTCAGGTATAATTCGGCTAACCGGTTATACGACTCAATTTTCTGTTTGCCATGTACCTGCCTGAGGCCTGCCTCAAGGACGGATATTTCTGTTTTGGGATTTTGTGCCTGTCCGCAAACATCAATGATACAGCCAAATATTAATAGTATTATCAGATTTTTCATGTATATATTTATTGTATCAGTTTGTTTATACGGAAACATAGTGGATTAGTTTCATTTATGCACTGATTTATACAGATATTTTTTCGGTAGTATTGGGTTAATTTCAGTTATTGTAACGGGTGTGATCTGCAAGAATCAATCCTTGTTTTTATTTTGTCGGCAATATCAAATTTAATTTCATACATAAAGCTTGTTTAAAGGGTTCAGCCGGTAAAGTATAATTTGGTTCTGATTTTTAAATATTGTTTTTATCCGGGCATCTAAAAATAGAGCTGTCGAAAGGGCATCGGCCAACAAGCCGGATGGCGCAACAGCTACCGCAATAATTTTATTATTAGCAATCATTCCTGTTGCCGGATGGATGATATGGCCCTCTTGTCTGTTGTTTATACGATTACCGGATACAGACATGAATGTGTTTTGAAGCAGTATGGTTTTCAGTACCCTGTTGGAATTTTCAGGCGCTGTTATTTGTACCGGCCATCCGGTACCTGCAGGATGATTGCCCATTGCCAGCACCGAACTTTCACCAAAACTAATAAATGCATTTTTTATTCTTTCACGGGTTAATATTTTTTTTATTACATCCAGCGCATAACCCTTTGCCACAGCGCCAAGATCTATGCCGTGTCCGGCTGGTAAACCAATGCGCATTTGTTTATGGTTGAAGGTGATGAATGAACAGCCGGTTTTTTTTTTTGCGTTTTTTAATGCTCTCTCTGGTGGTTTCTTGTTATTTTTTCGTTGTCCGTGGATTACCTGCCATTGATCCAGCAGTGGCTTTATGGTAATATCTACCAGGCCGCCCGTTTGTTGTGAAATGCTTATGCAGGCCATGAGAAGCTGAAATATTTCAGCCGGTGTTTTTACTGTTCTGATACCTGCGTTATGGTTTATCCGGGATATTACGCTCGCCTTGTCGAAACGGTTTAGCCGCTGGTGTAGTGATAATATCTTTTTTTTGACCGATGCTTCAACCCGCTGTGCTGTTTTATGA
>CAZRNJ010000165.1:0-5864 GCA_964601385.1 uncultured Bacteroidales bacterium
GATCACTTCTATACTGCCAAATTCTTTTTCGCGGGTAATTGATACCGAAGTCATCAGTGTGGTAACCAGAATAAGTATGATGGCAATGGTCCCCGGCACAAACATAAAAACACCTTTAAGGTCCTGGTTATAATACATCCGTACCTCGGGCCGGATGATCTGCTGTGTGAGCATGGCTTTGTTTTCTTCAGCCATGAAGTTGCCGATGATGCCCGAGGTGTAGTTCACAATCATGTTGGCCATGTTTGGATCGCTGGCGTCTGCAATAATCTGTATCGCCGCTGTGTTTTCTGTTTCCAGCCGGTGACTGAATGATGGTTCGAAGATGATGACTTCTTTTATTTCTCCTTTGCGAAAACTGCTCTCAATATCTTTTTCCTGATCAATATGACTATGCCGGATGAAATATCCCGACGAGAGTATTTTATCTGTGATCCTGCGGGTGATGTGGTCTTTCGAGTGATCAACAATGGCGATACGAATGTCTTTGATATCGGTAGACACAACAAATCCGAAAATCAGCACCTGCAATACGGGCATGGCAAACAAGATCAGTACTGTGTGGAAATCGCGCAGGATATGATAAAATTCTTTGATGATAAATCCTTTCAGTCGTCTCATGCCATCAGGTCTTGTAATTGTTGTACTGTGATTTCGGCGAACGACCGGATGATCCGGTGTGCCTTGCTCAATTGTTCTTTTGTGTAGGTTGTAGTTATGGCTACCACCTTCATTCCGGCGGCAATAGCTGCTTCAACACCAAATACCGAATCTTCAAAAACGATGCATCGTGAGGGTTCGGCATGCAATGCCAGCGCAGCTTTCAGAAACACCTCGGGATCGGGCTTACCACGACTCACCTGTGTGTCGTCAACTGTGGCCTGAAAATAACCGGCCAGGCCGGTGTGCCGAAGCACGAACTGTAGGTTGGCCGCCGGCCCCGATGTGGCGACAGCGGTTTTAATGCCCATTCGTCTGATCGCTTCCAGCAAGGATACCAATCCGGGGGCAGGGGTGATCTTTTTTACATACCTGTTTCGATAAATCTGTTCCTTTTCTTCGGCCATTATATGGATTACTTTGTCATCAAGATCGCGTTGAAAGAAAAATTTTAATATTTCTCTGTTGGTCTGGCCAAAAAGCGTATTGATATCGGCAGCAGTGATCGGGATATTGTAGCGTTTGCCAAATTCTATCCATGCTTCGGTGTGATAAGCGTTATTGTCAACCATCACTCCATCCATATCAAATAGTATTGCTGAAACAGTATTCATTTGCGTGCGATTTTATAAAAAACATCAGCCATATGGGCTTGCTGATACTGTTGTTTGAGTTTTAAGGGCGTGTCGAGGGCTTCGATGCGCCCGCTCTCCATGATGGATACACGGTCGCAGTATTCGGCTTCATCCATATAATGCGTGGTGACAAACACGGTGATGCCGCTGTGTGCCGTTTCATAGATCATCATCCAGAACTGTCGCCGGGTGATCGGGTCAACGCCTCCTGTCGGTTCATCGAGAAATACAATGGCCGGGTCGTGAAAAATAGCGATGGAGAACGCAAGCTTCTGTTTCCAGCCGAGTGGCAGGTCGCGGATTAAGGTATGGGCTGAATGACTAAATTTTATCTTGTCGAGCATTTTAGCGCTCCGTTCTTCAATGGCTTTCCGGGGCATCCCGTAAATACCGGCAAAGAAGCGGATATTTTCCATCACTGTCAGGTCGTCGTAAAGCGAAAAGCGCTGACTCATATACCCGATTCTTTTTTTAATTTTTTCTGTTTCGGTATATATATCGAATCCGGCTACCCTGATGTCTCCGCTGGTGGGTTTTGATAATCCGCACAGGATACGCAGCGCAGTGGTTTTCCCTGCACCATTGGCGCCAAGGAATCCGAAGATTTCACCCTTGCGGACATCAAAGCTAAGGTGATCGTTGGCAACGAAACGGCCGTAGCGTTTTACCATATCCCGCACATATATAACGGTATCACTCATGCTGCCGGTTTTTTTGTCATCAGTTTAATAAAACAATCTTCAATGGTTGGCTGCACTTCGGTAATACTTACCCCGGTATTGCCGGCTGCTGTAATTAGTGATAATAGCGTTTCGGAATTATAGCGGTCGGCCTCATCGTACACGTTTATAAATTGACCTGCCAGGGTAAATTTCAGTCCCGGGAGATGTTCTATGGATGTAATAAGTGTGAACATATTTGCAGCCCGTACAGCAAACAGACGCCGCCCGAAGAGTTGTGTGATGGCTTCCGGTGTTTCTATGGCCAGTATGCTTCCGCTCTGGATCAGCGCAACCCGGTCACACTGTCCTGCCTCATCCATGTATGGTGTGGAGACAAGGATAGTGACACCCATTGTTTTTAACTTTTTCAGCATATCCCAGAATTCACGGCGTGAAACGGCATCCACACCGGTAGTCGGCTCGTCCAGTACCAGAATATCCGGCTTGTGAATAAGGGCACAGGACAGAGCCAGTTTCTGCTTCATGCCTCCCGATAACTTTCCTGCAGGACGGGTTTTAAAAGGTTCGATATGCGAATAAATATCTTTTATCAGGTGATAGTTTTCTTTTACCGTGGTATTGAAAATAGATGCAAAAAAATTCAGGTTTTCTTCTACACTCAGATCATGATAGAGAGAGAAGCGACCGGGCATATAACCAATTATTTTTCGTATAGCTTTATAGTCATCCACTACATCCATCCCTTGTATGTATGCCTTGCCTTTATCGGCCAGCAACAGTGTAATAAGTATGCGCATTAATGTTGTTTTTCCTGCGCCATCGGCTCCAATCAGTCCGAACAGTTCTCCCTGTTCAACCTCAAACGAAAGGTCGCGTACAGCTTCTATTGCGCCGTACGACTTGCTGATTTCTTGTACGACAATGGGTTTTATCATTTTATCTCGTTAAAATAAAATTCTCCGGGCATACCTGATTTCAATGAGCCATCATTTCTGATAAGGATTTTGATGGCATATACCAGATTAACACGTTCTTCTTTTGTTTGTACCACTTTGGGTGTGAACTCGGTCTGTTGTGAGATCCATGAAACGGTACCGTTGTATTTTTTTAGCCCTTTAGAGCGATCATCGGCTGCTACCGTAACGGTTTGACCGAGTTTTACGGACGTCAGTTGGGTCTGACTGATATACGCACGGATGTACATCTCGCTCAGATCGGACAGTTTGAACAATGTCCGGCCGGGTGAGACAATTTCTCCTTCTTCAAAATATTTATCAATGATAATTCCATCTTTCGGACAAACGATGTAGCATTTGCTGAGATTATAGTTCAGCAGGTCTTTTTGTTTGATCAACGAGGATAGTTCGGCGCCGGTGGCCTGCTGCTGTATGCCGGCCTGACTGATTTGTAATTCAGTGATATTAAGATTTCCCCGCGCATCGTCGAGCTGTTTGGTTGTTGCGGCATTCTCCTTTACTAATTTTTCAAGCCGGTTAATTTCCCTGACCATATTTTTTTTCTGTTCCTCAAATATCCCCTGCTGCATGGACAGATTGGCTTTTTGTAGTGTCAACGCTTTGATCTTTTCTTCAATCTGCATGACCTGCAGTGATAGTGATGTGGTGTCAATTACTGCTGCAACATAGCCCTTTTTAACAGTTTGCCCTTCGTCTATGGTCAGGGATATCAGCCGTCCTTGTTGCTCGGATGTGACATTGACTTCAATGGATTCGAATGTTCCGTAGCCATCGGCCTTTTTTGTGCTGCCGCTGCAAGCTGTTAACACGAGCAGTATGGGTATCAGTAATGGTATGTTTTTCATAATGGTTGATTTTAATTATTGTAATGGTTTGAGTTGTCCTTTGAGTTGCATATAGTCGGCCTGTGCCTGCAAAAGAAGCAGCTTATAGGTCTCCAGATTGATCCGCTGTTGTGTTTCTGCATTGACCTCCGACAGGTAGTCGGTGGAGGTCATCGTGCCATTCTCGAAACGGGCTGAGCAGCTACGGGTGATTGATTCGCGTAACACAACGATCTTCTGGTACGTTGCCACCGACTCGCTATACCTGCTGATAGCCGAACGGGCATTGATTAACTGTGTGTTTAACTGCTTATCGAAAACTTCCCTGCGTGTTTCGATCATGCGCTGTTGTATGGTTATGAGCTGCTTCTCTCGGTTCACCGTATTCCAGTCCCACAGGTTCCATTTAAGCCCTGCGCCAACAATCACGAATGAATCATAACTATCATTCATGTAATTCAGTCCCGGCTTGCCGTATCCGAACTGGGCAAATCCATATAAGCGGGGCATTCGCTGTGTGGATTTTAGCTTGATAGTTTGATGCAGTTTTCCGGTTTGCAGCGAAAATAACTCGTATTCAGGCCGGGCTATGGCTGTCTGATCATCGTATGGAATGACCGGCACTTGAAAGGATGTTGCCGGCTTTATCTGCTGGTTAGTGAGTTGCTGTATCAGTTCTACGTATTGCTGTTTGTCGTTTTTAATTTCGAACAGACGCTGACCTGCCTTCAGTATTTCTACAGTTAATACATCTTTATCGGCAGGCACTAAGATACCGTTTTTTATCCCCTGCTCAACTGTCGTCATTTTGCGGTTAAGGTCTTCAATCAGGGATTGTACCAGCCGCTCGTTTTCCTGTAATATCAGTAAAGCAAAATAGGCACGCATTACTTGTTCTTTGATCTTCTCCATATCTATGCTAAGCTGCTGTAGGTCAGTTTTAATCGCTTCCTGCTCAACTTTTTTTGCTGTTCGTGTTGTTCCGCCATCATAAAACGTCTGGTTGATGTCTATCGTGGCTTTGATGTTTTCATGCGGCACGTTGGGCATATTGACTTTACCGTAGGGTAGCTGCAAATTAAATTCAATTACATCCGATTGCCAGGTGGCCTGCCCGTTGAAATCAACCCGTGGCAGCCACGATGCATTAAGGTTGCGTAGTTTCAGTTCTCCGGCAGCAATAAAGTTTTCTTTATCTTTTACCAGCGGATAATACGTTTCGGCATCACGAATGCATTTCCATAGCGTGAGCGTGTCGGCAACAGCAATTGCCGAACCTGTTAACAGCGCCAAAATCAGAATGAGGAAGCGTTTCATGGTTATTGTTTTTTTGTATTACGGATGGATTGTATAATGATTTTTGGTAAAATGGTTTGCCGTTCAACTAAAAATTGTGTGTATTCTTTCTCGTTGTTGTCAAACAATATGCGCTGCAACATTGGCCGTGCTGCTATCGGGAAAATAGTCAGGGATAAAATATTTACAATCAGGTGCCTCGGATCATAGGGCAATCCTCCTGTTTGATTAATCTCTTTAATCAGTGCGCTAATGAACTTCTTTTTACCTGTTTCGCCAACTTCAAGAAATGCCTGCACCAGTTGATCGGGGTTACGGTTGATCTCTTGTATAATGAATCCCGGGAGATATGGGTTTTCTATCAGCATCGTTGAATAATTACGTATAAATATTTTAATTTTTTTCTCCATCGTATTTTTCTTATTAAATATATCCTCTGTCCGTACGATGACTTCTTTTAAAACACTTTTAAAAACTGAAAGAAAAAGTTTTTCCTTGCTCCTGTAGTAATAGTGAAGCAGCGCCTTGTTAATACCTGCCTCATCGGCTATCTCCTGCATTCGTGCTGCTGCCATTCCTTTATGCGTAAAAACTTTTTTGGCTGCATCAAGAATAACCTGCTGAGTATCACCGGATAGTTTATTCATTTGGTTTAATTATTTAGTTTAACCGAATGGTCAAAATTAAATAAAAAAAAATAATTTCAAAAAAAAAGTTACTTTTATTGCTCGAAAATTTAACCCAGATCCGTCATTAGAATTACGAAGGCACAAGGAAAGGCCAACTCAT
>CAZRNJ010000166.1:0-5833 GCA_964601385.1 uncultured Bacteroidales bacterium
AGATCGCCACGAGCCGGAAGCCATAGTATTGCCTGTGTTTGCAACGGATGGATTACAAAGATTAATGATAAAAGGAACGATGCTGTTGTTTTTTTTGTAATGGCGCCGATAATCAGATAAAGAACAATGCAGCAGAGCAGGTGCAGCATCAGATTTGTAATACGGAAGAGGTGATATTTTTTGCCCGATAGTTTTGCATCAATATAAAAGGACAGGTTTTGGGCAGGCCTGTAAAAATCAATTCCTGCATTGCTCATGAATGCATCTTTGCGAATAATTTCTGCTAGTGAAGCGGTGTTCTTGAGCGTATTCAGATTTTTTATCAGAATAACATTTTCATCAAGCTTATCCGGTGGATACGACAGGGTATGACCAAATAATAAAAGCAGAGTAGCGCAAAGAATAAAAAAAACAATAAGTGGATTTTCAGTGAATTTTAAGAATGTTTTTTTTTCTTTATTCATGTTTACTTTTTGATTGGAACGGGGAGTTGGGCATTGACTGAAATCATCCATTTATCAAGCATTTCGCTTAGCTGCTGAACCATTGCCGGCATTAGGGCTGCCAGATCGTTTTTTTCCGACATATCTTCTTTAATATTATACAGTTCAACCTGTTGATCTTCATGAAAGCGTATTAGTTTGTGATTGTTATAAAGTACGGCCGATGCTGGTTTTCCGCCCTGATTGCTGTAATGCGGATAGTGCCAGTAAATGGCGCCGCGGTTATAACCTTGCCGGCCTTGTAGCAGCGGAAGATAACTAATTCCGTCCGTATTGCTGTAATCTGCACCGCTTATATTACAAAGTGTGGCAAAATGATCGGGGCTGATGGTCACTGCATCAGTTGTTGTTCCGGCCTTTATCTGTTGAGGCCAGCGCACAAGCATTGGGATGCGTACACCGCCTTCATACAGATATCCTTTGCCATTACGCAGGGGATAATTATTGGTTGCAGGCGTATGTGGTCCCTCGAATGAAGCCAGCCCGCCATTATCCGATGTAAAGATCACTATTGTATTCTTTGTTAATTTCATCGAATCAAGCAATGACATGAGCCGGCCAATATTTTTATCGGTATTTTCAAGCATGGCTGCATACACCGGATTCGCCAAACACGAATCACCATAGGAATTCTTTTTTGCTTCGTATTTCCTGATCAGTGAGTCCGGCGCTTCTAAGGGTATGTGGACTGAATACAGCCCGAGATACAGAAAGAAGGGTTGTTTACCGTTCTGCCGGATAAAACGCATTGATTCATCAGTTATCCGGTCAATGATATATTCACCTTTTTTACCTGATATATTACGTGTATTAAAAGTTTCTGTCCATTCAGGGTAAAAATATTTCTTTGCGCTTCCTCTTCCGCCAAGCACAACATCAAATCCTTGCTGTGCCGGACTGTTCAGCGAATCGCCCAAATGCCATTTCCCGATCAGCGCGGTTGTGTATCCAAAGGGTTTTAGTTTTTCAGCGATTGTTACTTCATTCAGATCCAGGTTGTTTTTGATAACCGGACTAAGAAGTATTTCTCCGGGGTTGGTTCCGTCTTTCTGGCGGCCGGGAATCCAGTCAGTGATACCGGTGCGGCAGGTGTATTTTCCTGTAAGGATGCTGGCCCGGGTAGGAGATGAGACAGGACAAGCTGCATACGCGTGGGTAAATCGCATTCCATCTGCAGCCAGTTGATTGATCTCCGGTGTTTCGTTAAATGTGTTTCCATAACAGCCGAGGTCGCTCCAGCCCAGATCGTCGGCCAGAATAAAAATAATATTCGGATGTTCTGTTGGCTCGATATTTTTGTTATGCTGTTGTGTGCAGGCGTTCTGTGCAATACAGGAGAGCAGCAGTGCAGTTGCCGGTTTAATGTTTGTACTCATTTAATTGTGCTCTATTGTTGTGTCACCTTCAGCAGGATTGAGCCATGCCTGGGCAGTTTGACACTGTATTGTTGATCAAATATCCCTATATCTTTTTGTCTCCATACATCGCGCAATTTACAACGTGATGTGGCTTTTATAAGGGAAAAGTCGAAATCAACAGCAAGGGAGTCTTTACTGATATTAAAAAGCCCGGCAGCCATTGAACCGTCATCGAGCCGCCGTATCCATATTTCGCGTGTTGTAGTAGTATATACGGGCCTGGCCTGTTCGCCAAGGATATCCTGGTTGATATCAATCACTTCATCATTAGTCAGCAGGTTAAGCGTGAAGCTGTCGAGTTGATTCAGGTCGCATCCCAAAAGCATAGGGGCGGCGAGCAAAGCCCACAAGCTGATATGTGTGTATTGTTCATTTGGACTCAATCGTGAGGGACGGATGTTCGAGCTCCATCCTACAACACCAACAACGAGCATATCAGGGTCGTTCCATCCGCCGGGACCCGCATATGGATAAAGTTTATCCTGTGCGAACCCGATAGACAATAAACTGCTCCAGGTATCAGTGATATCACCAGTTGTGCGCCAGAGATTACCACCTACATCAATACCCCATTGCTCAACATGGCCCATGCCATATTGACATAAGCTGTAAACAATGTCTCTGTTTGTGTTTCGCAATGCATTGCCCATGGTTATGTAGGGTTTCTGATACTCGGCCAGAGTGGTGTCAATTGCTTTGTCTTTATACGAGCACCAGTCGTATTTCAGAAAATCAACACCCCAGGATGCCCATGTGCGGGCATCTGTTTCTTCGTAACCGTAACTACCGATGAATCCGCCGCAAGTTGTTTCTCCGGGAGAGGAGTATATACCATATTTTAATCCCTTGCTGTGAATGTAATCACCCAATTCTTTCATATTTCCAAATTTTTCATTGGCAAGCAGTTCACCCTTGTTATTCCGTGAAGATGCCTCCCATCCATCGTCAATATTGATATAGTTCCATCCGTGGTCGGCCAGTCCTGACGAAATCATCCGGTCGGCCGCAGCCATGATCTTTTCTTTGGTTACTGATAGTCCCCATATATTCCAGCTATTCCATCCCATCGGAGGAGTTAGAGCCAGCTTGTCGCCTGAAACTATTTTGAGTATTCTGGATGTTTCACCTTTTTGGTTTTTTGCATACAGCGTGATGTTGTATTCGCCGCGGGGAGGTGTTTTTCCGGTGATGATACCTGTTGCCGGATTGAGAGATAAGGAAGCCGGTAACTGTTGGGCAGCAAAAATCATTGGCCGGATACCTGTAGCCGGAATACGGTAAAGAAATGGTTTTCCGGGTGTTGCCCCGATAATTTTCGGTCCGTTTATGCGAGGTGTTTCGGCCGGCGCAGGGGTTAAAATATAAGGATGCTCCGGTGTATGGTAATATATCGTTGGGGTTGCTCCGGTATATTCGATGGCAGGAGATATCCAGCATCCATGGTCATGTGCTGTGCCATTGCCGCAATCGCCGGTGACGAGTATCAGTTTGCGGTAACCGCGGATATTTACATCAATAGCTTTTGCCGGCATATTGCTGGTCATTTTTCCTGTGGTGAAAAGGAGTGTTGTATCACCGTAAACTATAAATTCAATGGAGCCGCCATTGATTTTTGCCACATGATCGTCAACACCTGCCAGCCCGGTGAATCGCTGTGCTTTGCCATCGAGGTCAATCTCCACCTCGCTGATTGCATGGGTACAAAAACCGTTCGGGTATTTGATGCCATTGACACACATTGTGTCGTTAAAAAGATTTTTATTGATATGTACAACATTCCATCCTTGATGAACTTTAGACAGGTCGAGGTCTTGCACATAGAGTATCGATGTTTTCTTGCAGCCCGTAGCAATGAATACAACGGTTAGCATAATGAGAGAAAGATTTTTCATCCTTTAACAGCGTTAATTGGTTATGATTTTAAGCATTTCTTTATTTAATTCTCCGGTTTGATGATTAAACAAACCGAATTCACCGTAGTATCCCCAGATATCCCATGGTATCCGGTATTTATTAAAAATCCAGATCATATCACGGTACCATTGCATACGTGTGGGGTGGTCAATTATCTGGCGGCAACCCCATTCACCGCAAAAAACCGGCAGGTTTAATTCGTTGGCACGGTTGATGGCTAAACGCACGAGCGATTCAAGCGTGTCACGATTGAAAAGGGTATTATGCTGTTTAATGACATCTTTGGTGCTGTCGGGAAGTGCAGCGAAGATTGGTTCCGGAATAATCTTCCCGGGATATACTACCGGGCCTTTAAAATGTCTGATATATGTCCACGAGGCCTGATGGTGAGTAAGCAGAAAGGGTTCGTAGAAATGAAAACTGAGAATAAGATTAGAATCATTTTCTGGTACTCTCAGGTCTTTAAAGGTAGTTGTGGATTGCCACATATTCGAGCCAATAATAATTTTTCGCAGGGGTTCCAGTTTTCGCAACGTGTCAATTGTCCGCGATACAAGATGATTCCAGTTATCCGGGTTGTCGGTCACCGGTTCGTTCATTAACTCATAACCGATGAGCCAGACAGGATATTTTTTCATTTCGGCTGATAACTGTACCCACAGATTAACAAATTTATCCTGCTCCCTGATATCGTCCCAGAGTTTATTGTCTTTACGATTGAAATGGAATGACCGCAGAATGTGCAGGTCGGCAATCACTCTGAGATGGTTGGCCTGACACCAACCAATGGCATTATGCAGGAGTGTAAATGCTGTGTCATTTTTCTTTCCTGTATCATCCCATAATTGTTCTTCATCAAAGGGCAGACGGATATGATCAAAGCCCATGCTTTTAATATACACGATATCTTTTTCAGTAAATACCGTGTCACGGTAAATTCCCCGTTTATGGCTTTGGGATAACCAGTGATTAATGTTTACTCCTTTGCTGATGATGAATTTCTCGTTTGTTCCGGATAAACAGGAATGAAGTAAAAAAATAATTCCGGCTGACCATAGAAATAGATTTTTCATTTTTTAAAGAGTAAATACAGTTAGTTTAGATTGATGATATAGGGAATACGGGTTTGTATTGAACTTCCGGTGGTAAACGATTGAAATGTTTTGTAGAGAGGATAAAGTTCTCCGAGTGTTTGACGCAGATAGCGTGAATGTTTTGTTTCAACGGTTTCCTGAAAAAGATCTTCCAGAAAAGAGGATTGTTTAGGTAATTCAACAATAGTATAACTGGCGATGCCTGCTGCTTTTGCCGCTATTTTAATCGCTTGCTGCATGCTGCATAACGTATCAACAAGCCCCAGTCGCACGGCATTAGGAGCATCCCATACCCTGCCTTTCCCAATGCTGTCGGCATACCGGGTAGTGAGGTTACGTCCATCGGCTACATGTTGAATGAATGTTTCATAGGTGTTCTCGATTAATTCCTCAAATAGTATTTTTTCTCCGGATTCCATTGGTTTATCAACACTAAAATAATCGCTTCGTGCATTGGTATTGACATTGTCAAATGTTATTCCTAATTTGTTATTGAACAATTCTTTCATATTGGGAATGACACCAAATGCGCCAATAGACCCGGTGATGGTATTTGGCAATGCCGTAATGATTGTAGCATTGCAGCACATATAGTATCCCCCCGAAGCAGCCACATCACCAAACGAGGCAATCACGGGTTTTACCTGGCGGGCAAGGGTTACCTCGCGCCAGATGATCTCGGCCGCCAGCGCGCTGCCACCACCTGAGTTAATGCGTAAAACAATGGCTTTAATTGCGCTGTCGGCGCGTGCCTTACGGAGGGCTTTTGAAATTTCACCGGAATACATGTTGTCATCATCGCTGCCTTCTCCTACAGTCATATCGCCGGTGGCATAGATTACAGCAATTTTATTCTTTTGGGTTGATTTTTTTGTTAAATTTTTTTTATTTACCGTTTTTATAA
>CAZRNJ010000167.1:0-5819 GCA_964601385.1 uncultured Bacteroidales bacterium
GTTTCGCTGATAAGTGTTTCGGCTGTTTTCCTTACCTGATTCGGATGGGTGCGTTGAATGGTAATAAAAACCATACGTATACCCTGCAATAGCAGATCGGGATAAATATTAAGAATATTATTCCGGGCAGTAAGCTCCGGCATCGCAGCATTTATCATTTCGAACAGGTAATTACATTCATCCTGATTATTGTCAGACAGCACGGGATGGGTGGCATCAATACACAGTTTGCCGCCCTTGCCGTATTCATAACTGGCATGGTCGAGGATATCGAGCGGACCCCTGCTGAAATATACATTTTTAATCAGGTTAATTCCGGCTGAAATATTGCGGGCAATCGAAAGATAATCATCTGCAGGGGTATCCGGCGATGTAAGGATAAGTATTTTATTGAAGATCATCTGACCCGAACCCCAGAGGAAATGCATTACTTTTTGGGCTTGTGCCATGAATCGGGATTCTATTTGCACAATGGTAAGATTATGCCCGGTGCCGGCAACCGGTATATTCAGGTCGAGTACTTCGGGGAGCATTGTATTGCGGAGTATGGGAAGGAACAACCGTTCAGTGGCTTTGGCTATCCATGCATCTTCTTGTGGCGGGATGCCTACGAGTGTTGCAGGATAAACAGCATCGCGCCGCATTGTGATGGCTGTAACATGAAATACAGGAAACAGGCCTGCCGGTGAATAAAATCCGGTATGGTCGCCAAACGGGCCTTCGGTACGGAATGGTTCGTCCGGATCAATATATCCTTCAATAACAATGTCGGCATCTTCGGGCACATAGATATTCTGTGTAATGCATCGCACAAGGTTAACGCGATGGTTACGAAGAATGCCTGCAAGCATGTATTCATCAATATTATCAGGTAACGGGGCTGTGGCACAATAAGTATACAGCGGGTCGCCTCCCAGCGTCACGGCAACGGGCATCGGTTGTTTTTGTTTTTTCCATTCCTCAAAATGTTGTGCGCCCCCTTTGTAGGGATGCCAGTGCATACCTGTAGTACATGCGTCGTAACAATGCATTCTGTACATCCCTGCATTCCGTTGTCCGGTTACAGGGTGGCGGGTATGAACAACAGGCAGGGTAATAAACCGGCCTCCATCGCCAGGCCAGCATTGCAGCACTGGTAATAGATGAAGATCCGGCTTTGTATTTACAATCTCCTGACATTTTCCACGGCCGCCACGCTCGGCAGGCATCAGCCGGCATAACTGCCATAACGTGTGCAGAAGAGAAAGTTTATTGTGCCGGCGCCCCGGTAATAACGACTGGAGGAAGCGTTCGATCTTTTCGGTCAGGCCATTCAACGTCTCGCAGCGTGTAACCATTGCCATCCTATGCGCTGAACCCATCATATTCATTAATACGGGTAATTTGCTGCCGGTATTGTTGAAAAGGATCGCTTTGCCGCCACCCGGCTGTTTTGATATCCTATCGGTGATTTCGGCCATCTCAAGCGCCGGATTAACATACTGGTTAATAACCAGCAAATCACCTTTTTGTTTTAAGTCACCGGCAAATGCTCTTATTCCGTCATACATATTATTGGTAGTACTTAAAGGAAGATTGATATCTGTAAAAATAACTATATTGGTTTAATATTCTGTTCGGTTTGTTTTTTATCTTTAAATATAAACAGATTTCACGAGAATTATATATTTTTGAGATACATAATAAGAAACAATCATGGCTTCACGAAAAAAAATATTACTGATTGACGATTCATCGGTAAATAATATTCTGCTCGAAAATATTTTGCAGGATGAAGGATATGATATTACGGTTGCGTTTACTGCCGACGAGGGATTTGAAAAGCTGGAGAAAGAAAAACCCGATTTAATTTTGTTGGATATTATGTTGCCGGGAATGAATGGTTTTGCTTTTCTCAAAGAGATAAAATCTAAATCAGCAACAAAGGATATTCCGGTTATTATGGTGAGCGCTAAAAGTGAAAGCAGCGATATTGATAAATCCATTGAGCTGGGCGCTGCCGATTTTATCGTTAAACCGGTGAACATTAAAACGATCACCAAAAAAATTGAAAGTTTATTATAATCGTTGGTGAATTATGGACATCCATCCGGTACTCGAATTGCTGAAATACACTATTCCCTCGCTGGTTGTGTTTTTTACTGCTTTTTTTGCTATTCGTTATTTTCTGAAAAATGAAGAGAAACGAATAAAATACGAGGTGTTTATAAATCATCAGAAGTCGTTGCTGCCAATGCGTTTGCAGGCCTATGAGCGCGCATCGCTATTTTTGGAGCGTATTTCCCCCGATTCATTGTTGAAACGGTTTCATACAAAAGGAATGACAGCCGGCGAATTGCATTCAAAATTGCTTACGGCTATCCGTACCGAGTTCGAACATAATTTTTCGCAGCAGATTTATATGTCGCATCAGGCATGGCAGATGATTGTTAAGGCAAAAGAAAATACGGTTAAAATTATTAATACCCAAGCATCAAACATTAAACCCGATGTATCAGCAATATTGCTGAGCAAAGCTATCCTTGAAGAATATATTGCTATCGAAAAATCGCCTTCTCAGATTGCGCTTGAGTATATTAAAAATGAAGTGCGGCAATTATTCCTCTGATGAGAAAAAACTTTTTTTTTACTTGTGTGTGTTTTTTTGTATTAATGGGTCTCATTTATGCACAACCGTATACTACCACCGAGTCCGAGGCTATTTTTTCGATGGCTGACGTTTTGCGAAATGGCCGGCAAATGACAATTATCCCGCGTCTCTCTCTTTTTTTTCATTTTTCCGGTTATGTGCATTTTGATATGTCCAGCCGGTTTGGATTAATGACCGGTATCGGTGTGCGGAATATCGGTTTTATTACGCGTGAGGATACAATGCGTATCAAACGCCGTGCTTATACTGCAGGTATTCCTGTTGCTCTGAAATTAGGCAATCTGAAAGAGGAATGGTTTTTTCTTGCCGGTGGCGAATGTGAAATACCGATGTATTATAAAGAAAAGTGGTTTTATCTGAATGTTAAAACAAAGTATAATGAATGGTTTGGCGATAAAGTTTCGTTGTTGCTTCCATCTGTCTTCATCGGATTGCAGTTACCGGATGAAACCGTGTTCCGTATTCGCTATTATCTGAATGATTTTTTGCATCCCCGAAACTATTTTAATGCTACAGGGATCAATTATACACGCTCGCGGCTGTTCAGTTTTTCAGTGTCAAAAAGCATGACGGCCAAAAAGAAAAAAGGAGATGCTTTGAAGCAAAAGGATTATGTTGATAATTAATTGGCGCGGATTATGAAAGCAGCCGTTTTTCTCCATTCAGTTGACGTAATTCGGTAATATTCTGGCTGACCTCAACAGTTCCTTTGTATTTGCCTTTTTCATCACGTATGGCATAGTAGTTAATTAATAAAAATTGACCGCGGATTTGTATCCAGAATGATTCGTTGTTTTTACTGCCGTTTTTAAAATCGTTCAGTAGTTTATTTACTGTTTCGATACTTTCGGGCGGATGACAGTTTTGCACTGTGCGGCCAATCACCGCTTTACTCCGGGGGAAGATGCGGTGCGGGCCTGCGGAGTAATACCGTACAACATCATTTTCGTCAATATAGGTGATATCTACCGGCAGAACGTTCAGTATTCGTTCAAGCTGTGTAATCTGTATTCTTCCGGTATCGAACTGAATAACTCCTTCGAGCCGGTCGGCTAATGAGGTTAACCCGGCGACTGTTGTTGCTTTTTCGTTTTCTCTGACTAAATCCGGCTCGGGTGTTTCAATAAAGGCATATCCTTGCTCGTTGGCTTGTTCCAGCATGGATGCGGCCTGAGTACGTGTAATGGTTTTTATGGCTGCCGGAAATAAAATGTGATCTTCTCGAAACCGTATGGCCGACATCAGAAAATATAATTTACCCGTATCATAATTAAAACTGCGAAGATTGATAATCTCCTGACTGCAATGCTGGATGCAACTTTTCAGATATCTGCGGATATCGTCATCAAACGACCACATCAGCCCGAGACAGCGGTAATCGGGCCATGCTTTCTCAAGATAGGGAAAGAGAATATTCTCCTTTTTAACATAGTGTAAATTGAATACCTGCAACTCTTCAAAGCCCGACCGTAATGATTTGCGAACCTGATTATAGTGCTCGGTGCCTTGCTCAAGCCCGTTAATTTCTTTGATTAATGGTTTTAGCGTATTTAGTCGTGCGGTAAGAGCAGCGTTTTCGAGCATCATCGTATGGATAAATCCACCGTCCGATGGCTTATCCCATTTATAGCTCTGCAGCGGTTTAAACAGCACATTGATGATTTTGTTGATATATGGTTTCAATGTATTGATGTCATAATCTTTTTGCATCAGAGCATCGGTAATGTAAATTACATCGGCCGGTGTTGCACGGGTAATGAAGTAACGGTATTTATTAATCAGTTCATTTCCATCTCCGCCTTTAATTAGCAGTTCGGCAAATAACAGAAGCCGTTCCTGGCGTTGCGATGTATTATTGATTAATTCGGACATGATTATTAGCGGATATTTAGAACAAAAATAACAAAAACTACCGATTTTGCCGGTTCAGGATTATTATTTACATTTAGTAACTAATTGCGAATAACTTATGTTTAGACGTTTATTTCTGATCGTCCATATATTATTAGCGTTGCGTGTCAGCGCCCAGCCCGGATGGAGCTCCGTACAAGCTCACGAATGGTATGCTTTGCAGGGCTGGATTGTGGGCTGCAACTATATCCCCGGCTATGCGGTTAATCAGATTGAAATGTGGCAGCCCGAAACATTCGACACCGTCGCTATAAACAGGGAACTCCAATGGGCGCAGCAAATCGGCTTTAATACAGTACGGGTGTTTTTACATTATGCCGTATGGGCCGATGATCCTGATGGATTTAGGGAGCGGATGGATATTTTTCTTAACCTTTGCAGTCACCATTTTATCAGGGCTATACCGGTTTTATTTGACGACTGCTGGAATAGCCATGCTTACACAGGCCCTCAGCCACCACCCGTGCCGGGGGTGCATAACTCACGCTGGGTACAGTGCCCCGGTGATTCACTGTCGGGCGACGTTACAGCCATCTCCGATTTTGAAAAGTATACCCGTGACATTATCAGGCAATTTCGTTACGATAGCCGGATACTGATGTGGGATCTGTACAATGAACCCGGTAATTCTAACTATTTCAGTTATAGTTTGCTACTTCTGCAATGGAGTTTTATATGGGCGCGCGAGATCAATCCCATTCACCCCTTAACTTGTGGTGTATGGAATTTTGATGCACGATATGACTCGCTCAACAGTTTCTCGATAGAAAACAGCGACATTATAACCTTTCATCACTACGGCGATACAGCCGGTTTGAAAGAGGTAATTGGTAAACTTCAGCCCTTTAACCGTCCGCTTATTTGTACCGAATATTTGGCCCGTAACCGCAACAGCAGGTTCGAAACTCATCTCCCGGTATTTAAGCGATATGCAATCGGCGCTATCAACTGGGGGTTGGTCAGCGGTAAATCACAAACAATCTATCCATGGGAATCAAAAGAAGGTTCGCCTGAACCCGATGTATGGTTTCATGATATTTTCAGAAGTGATGGAACCCCTTTTAGCCCCGACGAAGCATCTTTTATCCGGCAGATTACACGGTGATGGCTTAAGCATTTTATGGATGATGCTTTGCTAATTTACTGAAATATTGTATATTGATTAAAAAAAGGATTTGCAAAAATCTGATAATTGCAAATATCAAAACATAATTACCGGAAATGGCTTAAATTTGAGTTTGCTTTTTATATTAATCAT
>CAZRNJ010000168.1:0-5804 GCA_964601385.1 uncultured Bacteroidales bacterium
TTTTATACTTAAATTTGTCTAATCAAAAAGTTGCATTTGTGACTTGAATTCAGCACCGGATAAAAGAGTTAAAGTATAATAATTTGTAAATCATAATATTATACAATTAGTAAGTATATTTACGTTGTTTTTTTGTGTTAGTAGTATCTATTCGTATTCAGATTTTTAACTCATTAATAATAATTTAACCTAAATATTTAAAAAAAGATAGATGAATTTAGAACTATTAAGCGTTAAATGCTATAAATTTGACCATTAGGTTCCCGGGTTTTAAACATAACAACTACACTAAACATGAGACAGTTAAAAATTACTAAGTCAATCACTAACCGTGAAAGCACTTCAGTTGACAAGTATCTTCAGGAGATTAGTCGCGAAGATCTAATCACTATTGATGAGGAGGTGGAACTTGCACGCAGAATTAAGAAAGGCGACCGTACAGCATTGGAGAAACTTACGAAAGCAAATTTGCGGTTTGTGGTTTCGGTTGCCAAGCAATATCAGAATCAGGGCTTGAGTTTGCCCGACCTTATCAATGAAGGTAATCTCGGATTGATTAAAGCAGCCGAAAAATTTGATGAAACAAAGGGTTTTAAATTTATTTCGTATGCTGTATGGTGGATCCGGCAATCTATCTTGCAGGCCATCGCTGAACAATCGCGTATTGTACGGTTGCCGCTTAATCAGGTGGGGTCATTGAATCGTATCAATAAGGCATTTATTAAGTTTGAGCAGGAATTTGAACGTTCTCCTTCGGCTGAAGAATTGGCTATTGCACTAGAACTGCCTGAAGATAAAGTGAATGATACATTGCGTGTATCCGGCAAGCATAAATCGGTTGATGCTCCTTTTATGGATGACGATGAAAACAGTTTGCTCGACGTACTTATTAATCAGGATTCTCCGGTGGCTGATAAGGGATTGATCACTGAATCGCTCAAACGCGAGATAGACCGTGTGTTGTCTACACTTACCGAGCGTGAACGGGATGTTATTAAATATTTTTTCGGTATTAATTGTCCTGAGATGACCCTGGAGGAGATTGCCGAACATTTCAGCTTAACCCGTGAACGTGTCCGGCAGATTAAGGAGAAGGCCATACGACGTCTTCGGCATACATCACGCAGCAAATTGTTGAAATCGTACCTCGGCTGATTTTAGTTTTCGTCTCTGTCTTTCAGCATCTTTTCCATCTTGTGCATTTCGTCGCGTAACCGCGCCGCTTCAAAAAAGTTAAGATCTGTGGCTGCTTTTTGCATGGCTTTTTTAGTATGAGCAATCAGTTTGCGCAATTGTTCAGCAGGCATGTATTCTATTACCGGGTCTGCTGCTACGTCCGCTCTGTTGCTCTCGGTGTAATAAGAGGTTCCGCCGCTTTTTTCTTCACTCGCAGCAATGGGTTTACGTATTGCTTTGATAATCTGGCGGGGAGTGATGTTGTGTTTCTCGTTATACAATAATTGTTTTTCTCTTCTCCGGTTGGTTTCATCTATTGTTTTTTGCATGGATCCTGTAATAGAGTCGGCATACATAATTACCTTCCCGTTGATGTGACGTGCAGCGCGGCCTGCTGTTTGTGTAAGCGACTTAGCGGAACGCAGAAACCCTTCCTTGTCGGCATCGAGAATGGCAACCAGCGACACTTCAGGTAAATCAAGCCCCTCGCGAAGAAGGTTTACGCCAACAATAACATCAAAGTTGCCTGCCCGCAGATTGGCAATTATTTCTACCCGGTCGAGTGTATCAACGTCTGAGTGTATATACCTGCAACTGATACCCAGTTTTAGAAGGTAGCCGGTCAGTTCTTCTGCCATCCGCTTGGTGAGTGTGGTGACTAATACCCGTTCTTTTTTTTCAACACACAGATTGATTTCATTCATCAGGTCGTCAATCTGATTTAAACTGGGTTTGATGATGATCAGCGGATCAAGCAGTCCGGTTGGCCGGATGAGCTGTTCAACAATTATTCCTTCGCTTTTCGCCAGTTCATAGTCGCCTGGTGTGGCGCTTACAAAAATCATCTGTCCGGTGAGTTCTTCAAACTCATCGAATTTCAGTGGCCGGTTATCTATTGCTGCCGGCAAACGAAAACCGTAATCTACCAGTGTTTTTTTTCGCGAGTAATCGCCTCCGTGCATTGCCCTCACCTGAGGAATGGTAACATGACTCTCGTCAATTACCAGAATAAAATCATCGGGAAAATAGTCGAGCAGGCAAAAAGGCCGTGTTCCGGGTGCCCTGCCGTCAAAATAGCGGGAGTAATTTTCGATCCCCGGACAATACCCGAGTTCTCTGATCATCTCGATATCGTACGTCACACGTTCATGAATGCGTTTGGCCTCAAGCTCACATCCGTTATCTTTAAAAAATGTAACCTGGTGTGCGAGATCTTTTTCTATCTCCATTATGGCCGCTTCCATCCGGTCGCGAGTTGTAATGAAAATATTAGCCGGAAAGATTACTGCCTGATCGTGTTTGTCAAGCGTCCGTCCTGTGAATGGATCAAACGAGAAAATATCTTCAATCTCGTTATCGAAAAAAATAAACCGGTAGGCCATATCGGTATAGGCAAGATATACATCAACACTATCGCCTTTCACCCGGAATGTACTGCGCTTAAATTCAATTTCATTCCGCGAATACAGTGCGTCAACCAACCGTCTCAGAAAAATATTTCTCCCAATCTTTTCATTCTGTTTTACAATAATGCTCGAATTATAAAAATCATCCGGATTACCAATGCCATAAAGGCACGAGACCGATGATACCACAATCACATCCCGGCGTCCCGATAATAGGGATGAGGTTGTACTCAGCCGCAGCTTTTCAATCTCATCGTTTATGGCAAGATCCTTCTCAATATAGGTGTCAGTTACCGGAAGATAGGCCTCGGGCTGGTAATAGTCGTAGTACGAAACAAAGTATTCAACCAGATTATCAGGAAAAAAATCACGAAACTCGGCATATAATTGTGCCGCCAGTGTTTTATTATGACTCAGGATTAATGCCGGCCGCTGGACCTTTTCAAGCACATTTGCAATTGTAAATGTTTTTCCCGAACCGGTTACTCCCAGCAAGGTCTGGTAACGGTGGTTGTTATTTAACCCTTCGCTCAGTTGTTTGATGGCTTCCGGCTGATCGCCTGTGGGCTGATATTCTGATGTTAATTTGAATCTCATTTTCATTGTAAACGTATAGTTTTTTTCTTTCAATCCTTTTTGATAATATTTTTTTAATAGTAAAAATATTTTATTGAATAAATCGGGTTTATTTAGTTCGTTAACAAAGAACATCTTCTTTTGAGTTATAATGGGATAATATTTACGGACATACGGTTAGGTAATTAATCGAATTTATACCTATTAGTTAAAAAAAACAGCATTATTAATCGAACCTTAATAAAATATTTACGTTTAATACTGCAAAGTTGGGTTCAAGGTATGGGGTCAAAAAAGGTTGAGCAGCTATTGCGAAAAATTGCGATTCTTACGCGGCAAAATCAGGATCAGGCCAGGCAGATAAAGGAATTGCAGCAAAAACTTGATAAATGTTTGGATTTGCATGAACGAGGCCTTGTTAAACATGAAGAAACGGATAATGAACTTAAAGGCGAAGTAATTAAAGCCGATATGGCTACTGTATTGTTTGCCCATGTCGAGGGTTTCTCAAAAATAGCACAATATCATAACTCGCGCGAAATGATGGATTGGCTTGATGATATGTTCCTTTATTTCGACCAGATTATTGCGCGGTATAACATTCATAAAATCCGGACCATTGGCGATACCTATATGTGTGTGGGCGGCTTAAACGGTAAAAATATGGTTAATCCTGTTGAAGTTATCCTGGCCGCTTTTGAAATGAAGCAATATGTCGAGGAGGTTGAAAAACATTATCAATGCAACGACCATGTATGGGATATCAGTTTTGCCATTCATACTGGCCCTGTTTCTGCCACGGTCAATGGCAAAAAGAAGAATACCTATGATATAAAGGGTGATACGGTTAATATAACCACGCGAATCGAAACGTCGGCCGGTACTCACTGCATCATGATATCTTCAATGACCTATGAACTGGTTAAAGAGTTTTTCCGTTGTGAATTTGCCGGGATTGTTCCGGTTCGTTATAAAGATGAAATGGATATTTATCGGGTTGATGGTATCCACAATGATTTGAACGAGGATGTTCACCGCTCTGTAAAGGGTATTATCCGTGTGAACGGCAGTTTTCATACCAAAATGTTGTTGATGAGGTTTAATGATCTCCAGGAATATATGCTTAACCGGCTTGAAAATGAACTTGAGCCGGATATGTTCTACCATAATATTAAACATACGGTTGACGTGGTTACGCAGGCCGAACTCATAGGGTTGGGCGAGGGGGTGGATGACGAAGAAATGCTCCTCCTCAAAACCGCTGCTTTGTTTCATGATGCCGGTCATTTGAAAAATTATGATGAGCATGAGAAATATTCTGTTGAGATGGCACGGCAGATTTTACCCGGATTCAGTTTCTCCGAACAGCAGATTGAACTGATTTGCGACCTGATTCTCTCTACTAAAATGCCCCAGACACCCCGTAACAAACTGCAACGTATTATCTGTGATGCTGACCTCGACTACCTTGGCCGGGTTGACTTTATTCCTGTATCTAATTCACTTTACGAGGAACTCCGGAAGCGTCATAAAATTAATTCATTTAATGAATGGAACCAGCATCAGCTACGGTTTATTTCAAAGCATCAGTATTTTACCGAAACAGCCCGAAACCTGCGCGAAGTGAATAAACAAAAACAAATTATGCGAATTAAAGAGTTAATTAACTGATTAGTAATTAAATATAAGCATTTCTCCCGGTCCTGTACAGAACGCTTCGCAATGGTAATCCCAATTTTCAACTGATATGCTTAAGTCATTGAATATAAATATTATGTTCTTATTTTTTTATCCTGTTCCGATTAATATTTTAATCCAGAAAATCCTATAGAAAAGCAATTTTATTATTGTGTTAATTATTATTAAGTCATATTTTTTTTTACTATTATTGCGGTTCAGACAATTGTTTAAAATGACAGAAAATAACTATTAAATTATTAATAATTAAAAAGTTAAACAGATGAAAAAGAGCATGTTTTTAGAAGGATTAAAATCATCCTTTCCTACTATTGTAATTCTTATATCCCTAGCGATATCCATCTATGTCTTTAAATACATTTTCGGCGATCCTTCACACTTTCAGGGTGGTAATATTGAAAACAACCCTGTAAAAGGCGATTATTTTGGTGTAATTTATAAGGGAGGTATGATTGTGCCTATATTGATGACATTTCTTTTAATGACTGTGGCTTTTTCTATTGAACGTTTTCTTTCCATCAGCCGCGCTAAAGGTCGTGGTTCGGTTACCCGGTTTATGTTCAATATTAAGGAACAGCTTAAAAGCAACAATATTGATCAGGCCATTGCATTGTGCGATAAACAGAGGGGCTCACTGGCTAACGTAATTCGCGCCGCTCTGCACAAATTCAAAGAAATGAAAGAAGATAGAGTATTAAATAAGGAGCAAAAAACTGTTACTATTCAGAAAGAACTTGAGGAAGCTATTGCTCTTGAGCTTCCGATGATGTCCCGCAACCTGCCCATCCTTTCAACCCTGGGTTCCATTTCAACGCTGGTTGCTCTTATCGGTACTGTTCTTGGTATGATCCGCGCATTCGCTGCTTTGGCTACCTCCGGCGCTCCCGATGCAGTTGCTCTGGCTACCGGTATTTCCGAAGCACTCATCAATACTGCTTTCGGTATTAC
>CAZRNJ010000169.1:0-5769 GCA_964601385.1 uncultured Bacteroidales bacterium
GGTAATAGCTAATGATATGGCGGTTACTATCGGAGGAATGAGCGGTAATCTGGAATTAAATGTTTTCAAACCGTTGATTATTGCAAATCTTTTACATTCAGCCCGCTTAATGGCCGACGGCTCATCTTCATTTTCCAGACGTTGTATCCAGGGCTTACAACCCAATTTAAAACGGATTGCCGTACATCTTGAAAATTCACTGATGTTAGCAACTGCACTTAATACTGCTATTGGATATGATAAGGCAACTGAAGCCGTTAAGAAGGCCCAGAATGAAGAAATAAGTTTGCGGCAGGCCGTGGTAAGCTTGGGCTATCTTACTGAATTACAGTTTGATAATATAACAGATGTAAAAAATTTTATAAAAAAATAGTTTTTATAGACATTGAAATTATGGAATTTAAAAAAAAAATGTACTTTTATACATTGATTAACCTAAAATCCTGTATTTGAATTATGGAACAGCAAGAGAATGTTCAAGAGCATCCGCAACAGTCAACAGCTGCCGGACAAGGTCAGGCCATGTTGGGTGTAATCATGTGTACAATTGGTTTGATTATCTCATGGAAATTTTACGCATTTGGTCTTTTCAGTATAATCGGACTGGTAATGACGATTGGTGGAATACGCACAGCAAAGAAGGAGTATGGACCTGTGGAACTTTTAGTGAAGGTTTTAATTGTAGCCATTCTTATTGTTCTTGCCAGTGCTGCAATATTTTTCCTTACGCCGTTCACACCGGCTGATTAGTTTGTGTTAGGGATGGAAGAAAAAGGAAATTTTAAGCAGATATTTGTTGGATTAGCATTAGCTTTCGGATTATTATCTGCGGTGTTGATTTTTTTTATCAGCATGCTTGCAGTAGTTTTTAGTGTACTCTCATTGATTTTAATCGTTGTTGGCTTTATCGTATTCAGAAAACAACCCCGGCCTCTGTCAGTAATGATAATGACGTTAATTATTGCCATAGGTACACTTTCATTTGGCATAGTCAAAACACTTTCTCCAGCGACTCAAAAAACCAACGAAGAAATATTGAGTGAAGAGGATTTTACACAGGAGATCAACGAAAGTGACAAAGAAGCCAACGCAGTGCTTGAGGACCTTGTTCAGGATACCATAGAAAATAAAGTTGAACTCAGCGACGAAGAAAAAGCCAGGAAACTGCAGGATGCTGCAGATAAAGCGCTGGAAGATGCTTTCAAAGAACTGGAAAACGATAATTAATCTATTTATTGTTCATTCATCCATTCAGTAACGGTTAGATTCCGTCCGGGCCGATATCCTTTTTCAGTCTTTATTACAGTGCAGCATTCGGTGTGTGCATCATGGCCAAAAAACAGGGTATATTTATTTCTTACCGATTCATTCAGCAGCGATTCTTTTTCCGTTACAGTGAGAAGGGGTTGAATGTCGTAAGCGCAGATATATGGAACAGGGATATGCGCTGCAACCGGAATTACATCAGCAACATGAACCAGCGTGTTTGCGCGAGAATGAATCAGGAACACTGCCTGCCCGATGGTATGTCCATCGAAAAACCGCACTTCAACCGAAGGGGAAAGAAATCCTTCAACATCAATCAGTTTAAGAACACCGGCTTCGTGCAATGGTAAAAAATTTTCTTTACGGAACGAGGCCTTCTCCAGCCGGTTTGGCTCAAGAGCGCAGTTCCATTGCCTCCGTCCGACAGAATATACAGCGTTCTTAAAAACAGGTACGGGTTTACCGTTGCTGTCAAGCGTCAGACAGCCGCCGCAATGGTCGAAATGCAAATGTGTAAGGAATACATCAGTGATTTCGTCCGGTGTGTATCCTGCCTGTTTTAATGATTCTGTAATTGTTTCAGTTCCTGTACGCTGATAATGGCTGAAAAATTTATTATCCTGTTTGTCTCCAATACCTGTATCAATAAGTATTTTACGGTTGTCATCAATAATCAATAAACTTCGCATGGAAAGTGAGACCATGTTTTTTTCATCCGATGGATATACTTCATTCCACATTGTCTTTGGAACAACTCCAAACATTGCTCCGCCGTCAAGTTTCAGCATTCCGTTCTCCAGGCAATAAACTAACGGATTCTTTTGTTTATTCGAAGTCATATATTTTTTAATGCCGGCAAAGGTAAAAATAATATTGCAGAAATTAAGTGTGTATATTTATTTCATGTGGCTGATAAATAGATGTTTACAATCTTTTTTCGATTGGTATACCAGAATGCGCAGTAATATTTTTTTTTGAGCGGGAAAAAAGTTATAAATTTGCACACTTTTTAACGCATTAATCCGGTGAATTTATTGTTAAACGGGTTATGTTTAATTGGCCCCTTCGTCTAGGGGTTCAGGACGCAAGGTTTTCATCCTTGAAACAGGGGTTCGATTCCCCTAGGGGCTGCAAAGAGGTGCTTAGACACCTCTTTTTTGTTGAAATAGTTTTCTGCAGAGCATAACTATGCTTTGTTCCAAGAGATATTTACACGTACAGTTTGAGTGGAACAGGATTTTAGTCCTTTCCGGGATATTTAATGCGGTGAATTTTGAGCCCTCTCCGGCATTTAACGATTCATTGATATTTAACTCGAATTTTTCAGTTGATGAAACCAACTGAAAAACGCTCTTGAAAATCTAATCGTTAGCTGGATTGCTAACAATAAGATTTTCTAAGGCGGGGTTACCGCGTTAATGTAATAGAAATGTAGGTTTTATAGTATATAAGGAATTTCTATTGCAAAATCGCGGTTTAATCTATTTTATTGATTATATGATAATTATATTTTTTTGATTAAAAAAAAAGACATATAGTATTTTTTACCTAATTTTAAAAACTTAAATTGCACAATTAATTTATAGATTTGCTTTGATTTACCCTGTAGAATGAGTTTTAATGTTGATAAGTATTTTGATAACCTTCAGAACAACGACGGGTTAGTACTTTCCTACAAGGGCACTATAACTTCCGGTGTAATCAATGATATTCTTGAGAAGGTTGAACAAAAACTTGAAATCAGTGAAGAGTCAACCAAGGTTCGCAAGAAGATATATAATGTATTGGTTGAAGGGCTGCAGAATCTTTATCATCATATAGAGGAGCAGCATGATGAAATTTTAAGAAAATATAACGATAAGTTTGGTATTTTTGCCATACAGAGAAATGAAGACGGATATACGATAACATTAGGAAATTTTGTTGATAAAGAGCAGAAGGATTTTTTAACGGAAAAGATAGACCAGATCAACCTGATGTCGGTTGAAGAATTGAAAGATTTGTATAAGTATATTCTTGATCATCAGAAGATGTCGGCTAAAGGCGGGGGCGGGTTAGGACTGGTTGATATTGCGCGTAAGACAAATAACAAACTGGAATATGAATTTTTTTCGTTTGTAGATAACTGGTATTTTTATAAATTAAATATCTTCGTATCATTATAATTTTTTATATATGGAACCAATTACAATAGAAGGAACGCCGAAAACGCCGACTGTAAAGTTTGACGCCAATGAGGGACTGGTTGAAATAAAAGGCCGTTCAATACCCGAAAACTCGATTGAGTTTTATAAACCATTGATTGAATGGCTGGAAGAGTATTCAAAGGCGCCAAAGGAATTAACAAAGGTGAATATTCAGCTTGAGTATTTTAACACCAGTTCATCAAAGTGTATACTCGATGTGTTCAAAAAGCTTGAGGCCATTCACAAGACACAGAAGAACGAGGTGATCATTAACTGGTATTACGAAGAAGATGATGAGGACATGCTTGAAGCAGGCGAGGACTATGAGTCAATTATCCGCGTACCTTTTAAAATGATTGAAATCGTTGATTAATCCATTGTACAAATGTAATAGTCCGTGTAAATAATGACTATACATTTGTTTCACCGGCTTCTTGCTTGGCCGTCTGTGGATGTCTGAAGTTTTTTTACCGCTGTATTGATATTACTAAAACTTGTTGCTCCGCTATCCGCGTGTCGTCGTAGCTTCAGCGGAGGTACAAGTTCCGCGAAAGCGATGCCGCTGCAGAAAATATTCCTCTGGTTTGAACACCAAAGGATTGATTTTTAAACCGCGATTTTGCAGTTGAAAAACTGCAAACAGCTCAAACGGTATTTCCGGTTGAGCGTATCCGGTAATCCCGCCTTAGAAAATCTTATTGTTAGCAATCCGGCTAACGATTAGATTTTCTAGAGCGTTTTTCAGTTGGTTTCATCAACTGAAAAATCCGGGATTAATCAACAGAAAAATAAAGAGCTATTTCTTTTTAAGCAGTTTGCTTAGCTTACCACTGGCATGTTCTGTAAAGTCCAGTGTTTTCTTCATAAGCCGGTAATATAATGAGATATACAGCAGGATGCTGATAAACCAGATGACTGCAATATTTACATTAAAAGTGTTGAAATAATTGCCGGCAATTTGTTTGCGCGGAGCATAAAAATGTGCTTTCAGAAAGGGGTATTGCGGATCGAAGAAGACCGGATCAATTTTTTGAAACAGATGGCCTTTGAATTCAATGATACGCTGCATTTCATTGGCATTAGTAACAAATTCGGCAAGACTTTCGTTGTGGTAACGGCGTTTCATTTCCATGAATTTTTCACGGCCCAGTTTTGTACGCTGCAATTCAGAGATCAGCTTATCTTTTTGCCCGTTGGCTTTATTGTATAGTTTAATGTAGTAGCGATTCAGCAACTCGAAATGAGAATTTAGCGCCTCGATAAGTTCGGGTGTAATTTTTTCGGGTGTCAGTTGATTAATAAACTTAATCTCAGCGACCGGATTATTTTTCATTTCATTTTTTAACTCGTTACGTACAATGCGAAGGTCATCAGCAATTTTTTGTTGGTATTCGGGGTTATTTTTATTCCGTTCGTAAAAATTAATTTTATTGCGTAAAGCAGGCATCCAGTAGTTCTTTTTAAACTCGGCCCGCGACATGGCTTTATCGTAATTATAAAACTGTTTTTCAAATTTATTTTCTTTGAACGAATAAACAGCCAGGGCCTCGTATGCCCAGCGAGCAGTGATAATTTCACCATAGAAAGGAATGCTGCTGGGGGATGAGATATCGGGATTCAGTTTTTCGTATTTCACTATAATGCCGCTGAGGATAAGCTGAGGGATAACCAGGAAAGGAATCAGAATGTAAATGGTGACTACGGTTTTAAAACTGTCCGAGATTAATAATCCCATAATATTTGATGAAACCCATGCACTGAAGAGCACCAGCCAGTATTGGAAATACATGCCTTTAATCTCAACGATGGAATTACCGACCAATACAAAGGTTAAGGCCTGGATGGCAGAAATAATAAGTAATACAGCCACTTTTGACATCAGATACGATGCCCAGCTAAGATTAAGGAATGCCTCGCGCTTAAGGATTTTTCTGTCTTTAATAATTTCTTCGGCGCTAACGGTAAGTCCGATGAAAATGCCGACAATCACAGACATGAAGATATATACCGGCACATTTTCGTTTTCAAGAAAGGTGTAGCCGAATTCACTGTTGATATCGAAGTATTTAATGATATATGCCAGCAGGAAAGCAAGTACGGGCGACTCAAGGAAATTAATCACCAGATATTGTGTATTGGTGAGTTTTGAGTGCATATCGCGTTGCATAAAGATCAGAAACTGTTTTATGCGGTTAGGAATTTTAAAGGATATGCCCGGCACCGGCGGATGATTATGTTCAAAACGGTTGTCGTCTTTATCGGTAAATTCATCATAATATTTAACCCATTCTTTCGGGGTTATTTTACGGGTGTGGGT
>CAZRNJ010000170.1:0-5755 GCA_964601385.1 uncultured Bacteroidales bacterium
AAGTGAAGATATTCCATTCGCGATAAGCCCATCAGGGAATTACCACTACATTCTCAGCGGTACTTTTTACAGTTCGTTTGATATTGATCCTTCATCTGCAACCAAAACAATTACAAGCCGTGAAGGAAAAGACATATTCACCGGCAAGTACCGGAGTGATAACGACTCCTGCCTATGGGTCAAAACCCATGATAACGGCCCTATTGAAGAAGCAGCAGGGACGGCTCAAAAGAAGAACAACCATATCTATACTGCAGGAGCGGCGTACGGCATCTCATTTATTTATTGCTATACCGGAACCGGCGACTCGGTATGGAAAAAAGAAATGCTTCCGGTATTTGGTGGAAAATCGAACATCAGCGCACTTGCGTTTGACGAATATGACAACTGTTATATCACAGGAAATTTTGAGAATACAGTAGATTTTAACCCCGGCCCTGATGAATATACTATGACAACAGTATCAGCTGCCAGGGATATTTTCATCTGTAAACTCGATGCGAATGGAGAATTTATCTGGGCATTCAAAATTGGGGCATCATCCTTTGACAAACCCGAAGCAATTACCATAAGCCCATCCGGACACCTGCTCATAACAGGCACCATGCAGGGCAGTGTTGATTTTGATCCTTCGCCTTCATCCTATATCCTTACCTCATCCGGAAACGATATCTTTGCTTGCTGTTACGCTCCGGATAAAGCGCTGGAATGGGCTTTCCATGTGGCCGGCCCTTCAACCTACAATAGTGGAATAGATTTGTTTGCTTCGGACACAACACTCCTCTTAACCGGATATTCTTACTATGATAACGATTTTGATCCGGGACCTGATACCGCTATGCTCACAACAGCAGGACTGAATAACAATGATGTATTTGTTGCCCGGTATAAAATATGCAACCCGTCGGTAACTCATCTGTATGATTCGCTCTGCGGAGGCGACAGTATAATCGTTAACGGAATATGGAGAAAAACCCAAGGAACCTACACCGATACTTTAACCGGACGATTCGGTTGCGACAGTATCATCTACCGGCATCTAACTTTTACCGATATCTATAATGAAGTATTTAATTTCAACGACACTTTATTGGCCAACGATCTGTTGTCAAAATATCAATGGATTGATTGTAACAGCGGATTAGCGCTTACCGGTGAAACATCCGACTTTTTTATTCCTTCAATCTCCGGCCGCTATGCAGTAATCTATTACAAAAACGGATGTATAGATACTTCGGATTGTATTGATGTCAATCTGACCGGAATTAAAACAAAACCGGTACCGGTTGGAAGTATTGTTTTCCCGAATCCCTCCGGTGAGATGATTTACGTTGATACTGATGATACCGGGCAGCAATACATAGAAATTATCCATGGTGATAAAATTATTTTAAGCAAAACGGTATATGGCAAAGGACTTCACTCCATTTCAACGGACGGCATTTCGGCCGGCTTATATTTAGTCAGAATAAAAAATTCCAACGGAATAATTGTTACAAAAATCATTAAAAAATAACCGGATCAAATGACAACCACTGAAAAAGAAAAGAAAACGATAGCCAAAATGATCAGGATGTATTGCCGGAAACACCATCCCGGCGAGAGGGAGTTATGCACTGATTGTCAGACACTGCTTAATTATTCAACCAACCGGATAGATCACTGCTCCCTGTCCGGAGATAAACCCGTTTGTTCAGATTGCGTAATCCATTGTTATAAGCCGGCAATGCGGGAACAGATACGGAACGTAATGCGCTATTCCGGCCCGCGAATGCTATGGCATCACCCTGCCGATGCGATACAGCATCTGCTCCGGCGCTGGTTGTCAAAACCCATCAATAAACCCAGATTTTAGCCATTGCCAAAGTAAATACACCGGTTATCTACAGATTAATAGGCGAAAAAAAACAGAATCAAATCCCCTACTCTTTTTTACTGCTCAAGGTTATAACGGTTACTTCAGGACGAATACCTACCCTTCCGGCATAGCCAATATATCCGGCTCCGCGGTTAACATACAAATACTGATCTGCACAACGATATAAACCTGCCCATTGAGGATATTTATACTGAACAGGACTCCATTTCCACTGTCCAATCTCAATACCAAACTGCATACCATGGGTATGGCCGGAAAGAGTGAGAAAAATATCAGGGTGCGAAAAAACTTCAGCCGACCAGTGAGAAGGATCGTGAGACAATAATACTTTAAATGGGATGTCGGCACAGGAACCCATTGCCTCCTTAAGATTGCCATATTGCTTAAACGGCGGCTCGCCCCAATTTTCAACGCCAATCACAGCCATAACAGATGAGTCATGGTTAATCAATGAGCAACGATTCAGCAAAAGGTTAAAACCGGTACGCTGCAAAAACTGCTGAATGGAATGCAGGTTTCGCTTCTTATCTGTGCTATCTTTCCACTTATAATAGTCGCCGTAATCATGGTTACCCAGTATTGCAAATTTGCCGTAGCGGGCAGTCAATTGCAAAAACGTCTGATCATATCCCTCAAGCTCTTCAGCAAACTCATTCACCAGATCACCGGTAAAAAAAATCGCATCAGGATGTTCATTATTTACAATAGTGAAAAGCCGTTCAACCTGCTCCCGATGATAAACAAAACTGCCGAGATGAAGATCGGATAACTGTACAATCTTAAACCCATTAAATGCAGCAGGGACAGAAGGATGGCAAATTTCGACACGCCAGACCTTGAAATTAAACCGTCCCAGCATGCCATAACCCAAAATGCAAATAATAAGTACTCCGGCTGCCAGACCGGTATATGATAAAAAAAACATTCTACTCAATCCGATACCCTCATTTGAATGATGAAGAAGATGATGATAAATCGTCCTGATCAGTTGTATAATTAAAGTTGACAAGTCCTCAAGCAGATGGAATCCCAAGAAAAGTATTTTAGGCAGATAAACCATCAAAATCAATGTGCCCAGATAGAAGAAATTCGTGTATAATTTAACATCGCGTGTGCCGGGCGAAGAGGTAAACGATAATAAAAGCACCGCGATACAGCATGCACTGAGCAGCCAATAGCCGGCATATATTACGATACGCAAACGATTCCCCATTACAGGATTAAACAACAGATAAATCCCTTTGAATGCATAAATATCAACAACCAGAATAAACAGCAGAAATAAAAATATACGTAAAACAATGGCTTTCTCCATGCAATGTTTTTATTAACTTTAGCGCATAAAAGTATTGAAATAACCCGATAACTGCACATGTGTTTCACTGTTTCTGTCAATACCACTCGCGAACTGCTTGAAAAGCGCTATGGAATACCATTTACCGATCCTTCACATCATAAGGCAGGATACTATTTTAATGCATACAGTTTACCCGAACTGCAAATCATAGGCAGCGATAAGCCCGACCGGTTTATTACCGCCGGCTGGGGGCTAATCCCTTTCTGGATTAAAGACAAACATGATAGTGAAAAGATACGGGTTAACACCTTCAATGCACGTGCTGAAACACTGCGGGAGAAACCCTCCTTCAGAGAACCATTTCGCAAACGGCGTTGCATCATTCCGGTTACGGGCTTCTTCGAGTGGCATGAAAAAGATGGGAAAAAATATCCGTTCTACATTACGCTGCGTAACACGGAAATTTTTTCACTCGCCGGAATTTATGATACCTGGAGCGACAAAGTAACCCGCGAATGCCTTATAACCTTCAGTATAATTACTGTCAGGGCAAACAGTGTGCTGGAAAAAATACATAACACAAAAAAACGAATGCCCGCGATATTAACCCCGGAGGATGAAAAAATATGGATTGATAAAAAAACACCAACCCAAGAACTGGCTCCATTACTTAAACCCTTTGCTTCAGATTATATCAAAGCACATAGTATCACTCCCGATCTGGCAAAACGAAGTACCGATAAAAACACTCCAAACATACTGCAATACCATCCATTCGATGAATTAGACAAAGATTTGATTATCAATAAATAAAAACACGTGTGAACCGCAGACATTTTTTTTATACAACGGGCTTTTTCATTGGTTCAACCCAATTGCCCGGTGCAATAGTAAGGGCTATGCATCCGATAAATAGCGATATGTACTTAAACAACCTGTTAGCTGCTTTACCGGCCGAGGTGATTATTCAATCCCTTGATATACGAAACTTCAAAGATCATTTTTATATAATATGCCGTAGCAACGAAGGCGCTGAAGGGATTGCCTTTTGCAACGATAATCAAATCCCGTTTTTCCATCTGTTAGAAAAACGGATCTTTCCGCACTTTATAAAACAAGACGCCCGTAACATCCCTGCACTGATTGACCGATGCTATAAATCAAATTACAAATTATCAGGCCTTCCGTTCTGGAACAGTATCGGGCATCTTGAATTATCTTTATGGGATATGATGGGCAAAACAGCAGGGAAACCGGTTGCGCAACTGATTGGTAAGCCACTGCGCAGCGCGATACCGGTTTATCTCAGCAGTTTACGACGTGACACCACACCCGAAGAAGAAGTTGCAGCATTACAACGGCGGCTGGAAGAGACCGGAGCCCGGGCAGTCAAAATAAAAATCGGCGGCCGCATGAGCAACAATGCCGATGCAGCGCCAGGACGCACCGGAAAACTAATTGAACTGGCACGCAAAACACTGGGAGATTCAGTAACGCTGTATGCAGATGCAAATGGCTCATATACATCAGAATACGCCATAACTATTGGCAAAATGCTTGAAGCACAGGGTTTCAGTTTTTATGAGGAGCCCTGTCCCTGGGAAGAGTTTACAGCCACCAAAGCAGTTGCCGATGCACTAACCATAGCGGTTGCAGGCGGAGAACAAGATACCAGCATGCCGCATTTTGAATACATGATCAAGAATCAGGTATTAGACATTGTTCAGCCCGACATCGTTTATAATGGCGGAATCTACCGGAATCTTCAGGTGGCCAGAATCGCGGCTGAAAACAATATGCTGATTACCCCGCATTGTCCCAAAAACGATATGCGGTCGGCCTTTATGCTGCATTTTGCCGCATCTGTATCCAATATTGGCCCATTTATGGAATATTATATGCAGAAACCGCCAGATAAATCATGGTATGCGCCCATACCCACCGTTAAAAACGGTACTATATCCATACCTTCCGGGCCCGGTTTCGGAATCACTTACGATGAAGAAGTTTTCCAAAAGTCAGTGTCAATATGTGGCAGATAAGCAGGAAAATAATATATTTATCCCTTCATTTAAAAAACAGTACTTATGTATTTACTCGGATATGATATCGGAAGTTCTTCAGTAAAAGCCAGTTTGATAGATGCCGAAACAGGCAACTGCATAGCCAGCGCTTTTTCGCCCAAGCAGGAGATGGAAATTAAGGCCATAAAGCCGGGATGGGCCGAACAGGATCCTGCTACATGGTGGGCAAATCTTAAAAATGCCACCCATGAAGTATTGGCAACCAGCAGAATTAAGCCGACCGACATCGGCAGTATCGGTATATCTTACCAGATGCACGGTCTTGTAATCATTGACAAAAACAGGAAAGTGATCCGGCCTTCGATCATCTGGTGCGATAGTCGCGCCGTAGAAACCGGAAATAAAGCATTCCGTATGCTGGGAGAAAATCAATGCCTCTCGTGCCTTCTGAACTCACCGGGAAACTTTACTGCCTCAAAACTAAAATGGATTAAAGACAATGAACCCACGCTGTTCGATTCAGTTTTCAAATTTATGCTACCCGGCGATTATATT
>CAZRNJ010000171.1:0-5753 GCA_964601385.1 uncultured Bacteroidales bacterium
GGCACACCCTGTATGACAATGGTGGTTATAATTATTAAAAATTATGGAGGCAATGATCAGGCGGCTGCTGAAAATCTTTTTGTAACAACAGTTTTTAGTTTGCTGACATTACCATTGCTCTATTTTTTATTGTGACCTCATTCTGTGTAATTTGAATTTTTCTGTTGTTTAGTGATTAAGAAAATTATGTTTTTTATCTGCTAAAACCTCTGAAAGATTTGGACTTAAATACAATCTCGCAAATCAATAAGCTCACCTTTCAATTTTTACTTCATCTGAAATTCCTTTAAGCCCTTCCTGATCATAAATCCTTACTTCATAAATGTACGATTTGCCTGGAATGGCTGTCAGGTCCGAGAACGAATCATGATGCTCCGGTTTGTTCAAAGGAATAAATCCACTATTTGCCGTTTTACGATAAACAATGGCAATTTCGTCTCTGTTGCATTTCCATTTTAACACTATGGCTTTACGGTTTATCGTTGTTTCCAGGTTTAATTTGATTATTTGTTTTTTTAATGATGGAATAAAGACCGGAATGGGCACTGATAAGTGTGATGTGTTCATTGTACTGTCAATGGCCTGAATGAAATAGATATAATCTTTTCCCGTTTCTGCCGTCTTGTCAATCATGCGATTTAGATGTGGTTTGAGAGGAACAGTATTTATTTTTTTGGGTTCCCGGTCTGTTTTCACGGCGCGGTAGATATTATAGCCCAGCAGATCATAATCAGCATTTTTAATCCATTCGATAATAACCGCTGTGTCGGCAGCAGTAATGGATTTTATCACAGGAATAGCAGGAGGTGTTACATCCGGCATCCGGCATGAAACAACTGACGAATATTTGCTTTGATTATAACCGGTGTCAGTAGCCGTAATTTTGTAGGAGAACCTGCTGATGATTTCTTTTGGCAGATAATCGCTAAAGGTGGTTTCTTTTACCGGCTGTACAGTGATGAGTGTAAAATGTTTTTCTGAATCGTACGATGACCGGTATACGCTATAACCCAGAAGGTCATTGCTGTTTACCGGTTGCCATGAGATGGTTATCTTCCCTGTATCGGCAATACAATTAATGATGACAGGCACAGGCGGTGCAAATATATCAGCCACATCAATTGCATTCACAGCCGAACGGGATCTGTTGCCCTGTTTATCTTTTGCCTCAATGCAATAATATAACGTACCCGGATTAATGATCGTATCACGCAAAATCGTATCGGGTAAAGGGACAGGAAGTGCCGCTACTGCTGTATAGCCCGTGTCGTAGTTGCGGCTTCGCAAAAGGGAAAGATATATGCTACTGGTATCGTTGTATTTATCCAGCGACAGAAGTACATTGTTATGTTTAATTACCGGCTGCGGCGGAAGCGGTCGCAAAGGCGGGGTGAAATCTTTTGGTTGTACTGCTGTTTCATTTGTCTGCATTAATTCATTATTGAAAAATCCCATGAACCCGAGGGAATAGAAATAGGTTTTTCCGTTATTTAACTTTTTGTCGGTATAACAGGTATCATTGGGGTTGTATTTTTTTCCCTGTGGTTGTAAAAGGATTACCGGCTGACGGTTTACTTTTTTTATTTCTCCGCCGGCTGAATCTCTCCGGTATATATTGACACCATAGAATTTCATCGGGTCGGGCTTCCAGTGAATAAAACAACTGCTGTCGCCAGGCTTAAACCAGACATCCTCTTCAAGGCGCTGTTTATTGTCTTTTCCACAGATTACGGTATCAGAATATCCTGCTAAAGCAGAATCTTTCCATGCAGGAACGGCTTTATAAGTGTATTGCTTGCCCGGCTGTACTATTGTATCACGGTACATCATTCCCAGAAATCCGGCGAAATGATTATTTTCTATGAGTTTCAGCAATAAAAGGATATTCAGCATCTGTGTTTTTGTCCCTGTGTCGCGGGCAGCGGCCAGTGTACAATATTCTTTTAATAATGTGTCTTTGGTAAATTCAATTTCAGGGATTTGGTATATGCCTTTGAGCAATGGGGTGGGTGTGATCTGTATCCATTCACCTGCCGGTAGTTCTTTCCGGTAAATGATAATCCCTTTATCAAAATATACCCCGCTGTAAATCCATTTAACCAATATGTATGGTTTTTCATTCGTGTTGATGGAAATGGTTTTGGCTCTCAGTTTATCGGCCTGAGCCGGTATAAAAAACATTTGTAGAATTAACAGGAGAATGAATATTTTTTTCATAGTAACTTTTTTTAATTAAAGGTTTTGGACACTTTCAGCGAGCATCCTACATCAACAGACAGAAGTGTTACTTTGCAAGTGACTTCACCGCTTATCTTGTTATTGGGTTTCGATTCATATAGAAGCGAACCGGATATCGGTGTATTGGAGTACTCCAGAGATCCCGATTTACCGGCGCATTGATATTGGAGTCCGATTACCGTGCTGACATTCACTCCGAAATAGGCCGATTCAATAGTCAGTTCATCTTCCCACGATACTGTACATCCGGCTTCTACAAGGCATCCGGCATTGGCATAAGCATTAAATTTGCCTATGGATAAGTCTGTCCACCCGGTTTCACCGCCAATCATAAATTCTTTACGCAAGCCGGCCGATGCATAAGTTTTGGCGATATTGAGATAACCATCGAACGAAATGATATTGGCGCATAATAGATCAATGCTGATTGGTGACGACTGTGTTCCGAAAAAGATATGCCATGTTGCCGGACTGATATAGATTTCGAGTGTCCCCCTGCCGCAATAGAATGGCCTGCCGTTGACAACAATCGTGATGTTTGTGATCAATTCTTTTTTATCGGTTGAATAGTGGATTACGCCCGTACCTTCGAGGAAACTTTTTTCGAGTGTTCCGCTGTTCATTTTGTTCAGCACGTATGCCCCGCCTTTCAGCGTAAAATCAAGTACATCATTTCCCCATGCTACCTCGGCATTCATGTCAATATAAAATGTTCGGCCAAAGGATGCAATATCTGCTAAAAATACCCTTAAACCAGCTCCATAATCAATCTCTTCGTTAGGTAAATAGTTTTCTCCGTCAATATTGTAACGCATATGATGGAACAGCTTACCGCCTGCTCCATCAAAGATTAACGGAACGGGTGTCATAGGTAGATTGAGTCCACGGGCATTAATTTCTACAAACCAGTATTCAAATTCGTTTCCCGAGGCGCCGGTTTTAGTACCGTTGATATAGATGGCATCAACACTGAATGATGGTTTCATTTTAACGGCAACATTAAACCGTCCCTGCCATGAATCGCCCCATAGTGGATCATCTTCGGTCATCTCGACCCATCCTTCAAAATCGGCTATTTTTGTGCGTACATGTATATAGCTGGGATCAAACCGGATGATTTTACCTACTTGTCCTTTTCGTATCTTTTCGCCCAGATTGCTGAAGTCGAGTTCAATATTTTGTCCCAATTGGTTGACTACGCTGCCTGCTTCACTTCCCAACAATGCTGTTGCTCCCATGGTTGCCCCATTAACCATTTGTGTTTTAATATAGCGTTCGGCAAAATCTTCGGCGCTGCTTCCGGTAAGCTCCCGGATCATATTATCGTATATATTTTTCCAGCTAATGTTACGGTATGCCTCTTCAGCAAAACGGCTGATGTTTTGTATACCGTTTGTCAAATCAATGCTCCGTATGGTGTTTATCGTTAAACTCCCGATCATGGCTGCGGTTTGTTGTGCAATCTGTTCTGTGTAGACCGGTTGGCGTGAAGCTCCAGATAAACTGTATAAATTGCGGCCAACTATTGAGTCAAGATAATTAGTAAGTGTGGAAGTGATGGTATGGTCAATACCATTGGCTATTGGTGCAATGACGTTTTCTTCGGCCGACTGGCGAATGGCCCGTCTGATCTCCTTAATAAGCGCATGTCTTGCAGCATCAGCAACTTTTCGTATCATCTGCTCGGTTACTTTTAATCCGTTCTCGACGGCATAATTGCTCATAGATGAACAGAGGTTGTTGAATACTGCTTCAATGCGGCTGTCAATAGCATTGCATATTGAATCGGTTCCGTTATATAATGTTCCGCGCATGGAGTATTCGATGCTGCGTGCCGTGTTCTGAATGGCGCTGCGCATTTGTTCCAGTATTCGCCGGATGGCTGCTGACCGGAAACTGTTCAGCAGATTGGTTGCGCCGGTCAGATAATCGTATACTTCACGTAATTGCTCTCCATCAAGGTCGGCAATCAATGCGCCGATGCCTGATGTGTCATTCTTTTTTTCATCATCGAGCAGTTCTGCCGCCAGACGGACAAGAAACAGTACTTCGGCAACCGTCAGTTCTCCCGGGCGCACAGATACGGATGCGCGCACCGATACCGGGTCCTCTGTTGTGCCTTTTCCCGTTGTATCGGCCGGCTGTGCAAGTGATGCTGCCAGCGCTGTGGCCTGATTGATGATCTGTTCGGCATTACCGAAACGGCTGCTGATCGTATTTCTGGCTATCTCTACCGTATCAATATTATAGTTCATACTACCCCCCGGTGTGGATGACTTTTCGCCCGAGCCCGGAACGATTGTGCCATCAAGCAATACCCGCCTGAGCAGCGGATTATCATCAATACTGTATGTCCTTATCAGCGGTGGCCCGTTATAGCCCGAGATATCACTGCTCATAACAATAGGGCCGAGTATCCCGATACTGTATAGCTGTTCGGTTCGACCACAGCCGATATGGCTGGCTGTAACATTAAACTCACGGATGCGTGTGTTTACCTGACGGTGCAATGGAACCATTCCGTTCGCTTTGCCGAAACCGATATTGTAATTACCATAAAGCAGCAGATTGTCCATGCGTGTAACAGCAATACCGAGAGCAGTCCATTCGATATCAACATTCAGGTTCAGTCGCTCAAGCCGTTCAAATACAGCTCTGTTGATGTGTATCCTGATTTCCTGTTCACCCGTGGATGGATTGAATAACAGGTCTGTCCCTTCTATGGCTTCATTCATGTATCCCGGCGCAAATCCGTTGTCATTAAGCTGTGTGGTATACAAATACCATGCGGTGTCACTAAGAAACGGAATATGCATTTTGCCTTGCACCCCGCTTGCCGACACCTTGTTATTTGCTAAATGTAAGTCAATTTGCAGTAAAAAGGAAGGGAAGGTATTGAACAGGGCTCTGTCATCGTATCCGAAGCGTCCCTGATAGTTGTAGGATATACCGTATTGGGAAATCAGACAGTAATGTTTAAGTGCCGTATCGGCGCTGATATCCAGAGATAGGGTGTGCAAGGGTTTAATCTGGTTTTTATCATCTGCATCAGGAGGAATGACAAGCCGGTGTTGCTTTATCCATAGTCCTTTCCAGCGAAGGCCGGGAGTCATTGGTGGTGAAACTGTTTCGGAAAAGTCGAAGGTATAAGCTGCAGGAATAAGCGTTATCTGTGTATTGCTTACAGGAAAAATTTTTTGCGTGATTTCCGGTCTGTTTTCGGCGATGAAAGACAGTTGGCACTCTTCAAAAGGTAATGAAACACGACTGCCATTGAAACCCCTGATTAATGCAGGCAGAGTGATCTGTCCCTGAAGTGATGCTGAATAGATACTACCGGTTGTAAGAGCAAAGCTGCTGTTCCGGCTCAGATGCATGATAAATCCGTAGGGTTCGATAAGTTGAAAACTTGTATCCCTGTCAAAAGATACAATGCCCGACAATTCATAATCATCAAAGTTCACTCTTGCTGATGCCGATGAGATCAACGCTTGTCCGGATGGCATAACAGCGTG
>CAZRNJ010000172.1:0-5752 GCA_964601385.1 uncultured Bacteroidales bacterium
GCTATGTTGTTATCATCATAAAAATCTTATCTTTGATTAAAATAAAAAATATGCAAAATTGTATCATCGTTGCAGTAATAGCATCACTTGGCTCGTGTATACCGCAAAACCATCCATCGGATTTCAGGTACGGTACAAAATCTGATTTTGATCCGCAATCGTATGAGCTCCGTAATGCCGATATAAAATTGGTCAGGGGACAAATCCTGTATATGCCGGTTTATTCAAACATGCCACATATTAACGATTCAGTAAATATTGACATGAGCGCATTTGTTGCTATACACAACACAGATTTTTCAAACAAAATACGTTTGCAAAAGGTTCAGTACTTTGACACCAAAGGCAAGTTGGTTTACGATTTTCTGATTACACAAACCAAAGAATTATCGCCACTTGAAACGGTGGACTATTACATTCCCTACAGTGATCAAAGTGGTACGGGAGCAAACTTTCTGATTGAATGGCGGTCGGACTCACTGGTTACCGAGCCACTGATTGAGTCGGTAACACTTAATCTTACCGGACATAATACAGTAAGCGTATTAAGCCAAGGCAAAGTGATTAAAGAAATTCGATAATAAAAACAAACTTACTAAAAAAGATCATTTGCATCATTTCAACTGCCTGCAAATATTAACATTTTTTGTATTTTAGCACACGAAAGAAAAACCATTAATAAAAAAACATGAAGAATAAAAACCTACAGTTGGTAATTATTATCGCCTCCATAGCAGCCACCGGCGGCTTATTATTTGGATTTGATACAGGAGTCATCTCCGGCGCCATACCCTATTTTCAGAACCATTTTGCCATTGACGACAGTTGGGTAGAACTAATCACAACAGCCGGTCTTATTGGCGCAGTAATCGGAGCGACTTTCTGCGGACGATTAACAGATATATTAGGCCGTAAAAAAATTATCCTTGCATCGGCCGTTATATTCATAATCGGAGCATTATGGTCAGGCGCAGCCCCTACGGCAACGAATCTGCTTTTTGCGCGACTCTTCATCGGATTAGCAATCGGTGTTTCATCATTTGCTGTTCCACTTTATATCGCAGAGATTTCACCCAGTAAAATGCGCGGAACATTGGTTTCGATGTTTCAGTTACTGATTACCATAGGGATTATGGTTTCATATTTCAGTGATCTGGCCTTTGCATTACCCGAGGGATCAGATGGTTTTTCAACCTGCTCGAGACCTAAGTTCTATGTTGGCGTAATTCCCGCTATCATTATGTTTACCGGCATGATTTTCCTCCCCGAAACACCACGCTGGCTCATCAGCAAGGGATATGAAGAAAAAAGCCGCGAAGTGCTTCAAAAAGTTGAGGACCCGGAACTGATTGAAGCCGTAATCGCGAAAATGAAAGACGAAATCAAAGCCGATTCTGAGAATACGGCTAAATGGACAGATGTGTTTAAACCATGGTTAAGACCGGCACTCATCATTGCCATTGGCATTATGTTTGTTCAGCAGTTCACCGGAATCAATACCATCATTTATTATAGTCCGAAAATATTTTTAATGTCGGGCTTTGAAGGCGCCAAAGCAGCAATCATGGCTTCGGTCTCGGTTGGAATTATCAATGTTGCATTTACTGTATTATCATTATTTATGATTGACCGGCTTGGACGCAGAAAATTATATTTTACCGGGCTATCCGGCATGGTTGTCTCGTTGCTTGCTATTGGCGTATGTTTTGCCTTTCAGACACAGCTCGGCCACCTTGTAAAATGGTTGTCTATTATATTTGTGCTGATGTATATTGCATTCTTCGCTATCAGTTTAGGACCACTCGGATGGCTCATCATCTCCGAAGTATTTCCATTAAAAGTGCGTGGAATAGGCGCAAGTATCGGGTCATTGTCAAACTGGCTCTTTAACGGCGTGGTAGCATTCACTTTCTTTAAAATCGTAAAAGGACTAACCCTGCCCGGAACAGAAATTATACTGAATAACGAAAATCTTGGAAATCCTGCAGGCGCATTCTGGGTATATGCCATAGTAGGTATAGCCGGTCTTATCTGGGGATACTATTATCTGCCGGAGACCAAAGGCCATTCCCTTGAAGAAATAGAAGAACACTGGAGACAAGGCAAATCACCAAAAGAACTTAAATAAACAACAACATGAAAAAGATACGGATAACAGCAATATTGCTACTGTTTATAATGGCCTGCCGGGCGCAAAATATATCGTTTGCAGCTCTCGAATGTAAACTGAATGTCAATTGTGATTATTTCTTTATTGATGGCGACCAGAATTTCTCATACTATTATGAATTTACACCGCCCAACTACAATCCAAAAGGCAGTTCAGCCCTTTTAAGACACGACCGGATGATCAAGGTAAAAGAAAAAATCTATCTCAGGCAATCCATATCGTTTCCCGAAAAAAAAGTGTACAGCGTGATCCCCGGTAAAGTCCGGAATAACACCATATATATGCTTTACATAGCAAAAACCGACGACAAGAAAATATCAGTGCAATTGGCCGAATACAACAAAGACATGAAGCATAACAAAACAACTACATTAGGCAAAGTCGCTGATGAAGAAGAACTCCCGGGTATAGGGATCTATTTTTCACCTTCAAAACAGTACCTCGCGATAAAACTCGGATCAATATTTAAACTGTATGATAATAATATGATTGAACTGAATGCTGTGACTGTGCCGCTTAACGTGATTAACAATGTAAGTGTTACGAATAAAGGTGAAATCATTATGCTCGGACTTAAAAGCAGTCAGGCCTATCTCAGCAGGATCAGTTCCAGTGGTGAATACAAAGATGTAATAATTAATTATGAAGCGGGCACCCTCTGCGATGTTAATGCAACAGCCGACGAAGCAAAAAACCAAATCTGCCTTGTTAAAATCATAGGAAACACAAATGCGCCGGCACATAATATTATAATGAACTACGAAAATGATGTTCAGGCAAAAAAGATTGAAGTGCTATGGTATGATATTTCTACGATGAATGAAAAAGACAAAATTGAAACCGCTATTCTGCCGGAGATTATTAAAAAAATCGGTATGCGCGGCGAATATGTAAACTGGCTTGCCGTTCAGACAATTTATACTTCCGGCGACAATACCATTCTTGCCTTACAGAAAAATATGAAAAAACGATTAGCTATAAACAGCAAAGAAGAATCAGATTATTTAGTAACACAAGATTTATTGCTAATCAGAATAACTGCGGATAAAAAAATCATCCAAAATACCATTGACCGTCATTCGATGATTGAGCCGGGCGCATACCAATTCACGCTGGAGCCGGTATTTATGACTGTAGACAGCAAGACCTACCTTTTCTGTTACAATATAAAAACCGGAGTAGGCACCTATACATTTGAGTTACTTTATGGAAGATTAAACAATGATCTGACATTTGAAAAGAAAAGTTTTATGATGGATGCAAAACATAAATTACTTCAGATACAAAACAGTATTGATATGGGCAACAACAAATTCCTAACGTTCGGGCACTATGACCGCGGACAGTCATTGAGTACAGCAACCATTGACTTCAACCTGCCATGACAGACAACAAAAAAATAAAGATTGGTTTTATACAACTTGCATGTACGACAGACAAGCAGGAAAATATTTCACGAACGATTAATAAAATTGAAGAGGCAGCATCCAAGGGAGCACAGGTCGTATGTTTACAGGAATTGTTTGCATCAAGATATTTCTGCGACACCGAAAATTATGACAACTTTGCATTAGCGGATACTATTCCGGGAACAACATTTGAAATACTGAGTTCATGTGCAAAGAAAAATAAAATTATAATTGTATCCTCGCTGTTTGAAAAACGAGCAAGAGGACTGTATCACAACACAGCGGCTGTATTCGAGGCCGACGGACAATGTCTGGGCATTTACCGGAAACAACATATTCCTGATGATCCGGGTTATTACGAAAAGTTCTATTTTACTCCGGGTGATGGCGGTTATCTTACATTTAATACCTCATGTGGCACTATCGGTGTACTTATTTGCTGGGATCAATGGTATCCCGAACCGGCAAGAATCTGTGCCCTGAAGGGAGCTGAAATCATTTTCTATCCAACAGCAATTGGATGGGCAAAGAGCCAGGATAGCCAAACCAATCGCGAACAATATGATGCCTGGCAAACCATGCAACGAAGCCACGCCATAGCAAATGGTGTTTATGTTGTATCCGTGAACCGGACGGGACAAGAAGGACAGATGCAGTTCTGGGGCGGGTCATTTATTGCCGATCCGTTTGGCCGTATACTACATACCGCACCAACCGACCAGGAACAGGTACATGTACAGGAGTTTGATCTCGCGCTTATTGATTATTACCGTACACACTGGCCATTCCTGCGCGACCGGCGGATTGATACCTACCAGCCCATTCTGGAACGATACATTGATAAAAAGCATGACAGCAAATAAAGAATTCATTCCTAATAAAGAAGGATATAGATTTCCGGCCGAATGGGAAACACATTCATCAACATGGCTTAGTTATCCGCATAACGAAAATTCATGGCCGGGAAAAATTCATACCATTTTCCCATTCTATCAACAATTCATTCTTGAAATCAGCAAGAAGGAGAAAGTCAATATCAATGTTCAGGATGATCAGATGAAACAACAGATTACGCAGGAACTCATGGCTGCCGGTGCCGATCTGCAAACGATCGAACTACATGTTCATCCTACAAATGATGCCTGGTGCCGTGATCATGGCCCCTGCTTTCTCAAGCACAATAATAATAAACAAAAAATAATCGTTAACTGGAAATACAACGCGTGGGGAAATAAGTATCCATACGAACAGGATACGGTAATCCCTACTCTTGTAGGAAAAAAACTAGGATTGCCGGTTGTTTATCCGGGGATAGTAATGGAAGGAGGCAGTATAGATGTAAATGGAGCGGGAACCTTACTGACAACTACCTCTTGTTTGTTACATGAGAACAGGAATCCGAACCTTACACGCCAAGAGATCGAACAAAAACTTATGGATTATTACTGTGTGGATAAAATTTTATGGCTTGCGGATGGCATTGAAGGCGACGACACCAATGGACATATTGATGACATTACGCGATTTGTAAATAAAGATACCGTAATCACGATGATAGAAAAAAATACCCATGACGCCAATCATGAACCCCTGGCCTATAATCTCGAGTTACTAAAAAAAATGCGACTACAGGATGGCAAACAACTCAATATTGTTGAAATACCCATGCCTGATCCGTTGTATTATGAGGGCCAACGCCTGCCTGCCTCCTACGCAAATTTTTACATCTGCAATGCGGCGGTGATTGTTCCTGTTTTTAACTGTAAGCAGGACCAAGAAGCCATTGATCGCCTCTCAGAATGTTTTAACGACAGAGCCATAATTGGCATTGACTCCACTGAAATCATCTGGGGGCTCGGAAGCTGGCATTGTCTGAGTCAGCAGGAGTGTTGATCCAAAACCAAATGATTTCTATTATCGCTGCTATCTGACCAATGTAACATTTCCTCCTAACTGTACAGGAGTACCATTAAAGGTTATACCGGTAAAGATATACATATATACTCCTGCGGGTTGATCGTCGCCATTATGTTTGCCATCCCATCCCTTATCCTGCGAAGAGGATTCATACAACACAATACCCCATTTGTTATAAATAATCATTTTATATTCTTTAACCCCAGATCCGTCATTAGAATTACGAAGGCACAAGGAAAGGCCAACTCATTAGTTC
>CAZRNJ010000173.1:0-5717 GCA_964601385.1 uncultured Bacteroidales bacterium
AATTGGTGGCTGCTAAACTGTCAAAACTTTTTAATTCTTTTTTTGCCGCAGGATTCACTCCCCGCAAAATTTGCCAACCATCAGAGATACTTAACGAGATAATTGCATTTTTAAAGATTGGGGCTGCCTCGGCAGCTGCGCTTTCAGCTGAACGATTGATGGCTAAAACGACATTTTCAAATTCATCGTCAAGTACCCCGCTGAATAATGCGATTAAACCGGAGTTTGACAGATTATTGATACTGGTGCGGATAGATTCGGCTTCTGGCGGTAAGGGTATTTTTACCAGTGGATTACCGTAATAACCGTTTAACTTGCTTAAAATATTGGTGGATGAGTCGGTGCCTACGGTGAGTGCAGTTTTCAGGCCGCTTATCAGTTCTGATTGAGTTAGAGCGCTATCTGTACCACTTGTGTTGGATGACTCGTTAAGTATTTCCTGAATTTCTTCTTTTGTACAGGATATCTGTAATAATAGAGAGAATGAAATTAATAGGACAGGTAGCCGCATAATTATTTTGTTTTAACGATTGAACAAAATCCTGTCAGTGAACTGATGCGGAACTGCTATTCGTCTTTAAAACCAAACATAATAGCGACGCAACCGCTGTTTATTTCTTCATGGTTTTTCCCGCTGGCCGGTACTTTGATGTAAACTTTTAACTGTTGACTGGCTTCGGTTTTAAAATCCCAGGTTTGTGAATAACCATTTGATTTATTGTCGTAAAGCACATTGTTATCGCTGTCAATTACCTTGAACTGAATTTTAGGTAATGCCTCAGATCCGCAGATAGAAATACGGTAAACCTGACCCGAGTAAAAAGTTTTGTATAGTTCTGCTTCTTCACCCTCGGTGAGTATTGCGGCATTATAGTTGCCATCATGGATAAAGGGGTCGAGGATGGGCTTACACACATTCTTTGCAAATGTTTTACATTGTGCAAAAGAATTAACCGATAAAGCCGCAGACAATACTACAACCGGTATTAACTGAAAATATCTTTTCATGATGTTTGGTTTATTTTATGAAACAAAACTTTTTCTGATAGTTTTAATTTTAAGCGTAAGTTCATTGAATACTTCAGGTGTTATTGAAATTTTTGAACTTGACTTCAATGTTGTTACATTATTTGATTCATCTTTCATCGGTTCGATTTTAGTCGTCCGGATTTCAATCTTATCATAGATGTCTTTCACTTCTTTCATGGTTACCAGAAGCGAGGCAACATCTTCATGATAGCTGTATTTTTCGATGAGTTTAATTACAATATCAAGGGAAAATTTCTGGTCGGCAATACGGTCTACCATTTTGTTATTGTCGAAATTGGTTGCATTAACCAAGCTGGTGGCAATGTGTAAGCCCTCTATCCATCCGCCAATAAGGACGATGGCCGAGATGGCTGCGCGGTTATTCTCGACAAGATACGAACTGGAGTTCATGAAGGTTTCAGAAATGATATCCATAATCACATCCCTGTTGTTTACATTTTCTTCAAGCCGTTTAATGGTTGTGTCGCTGAAAATATCAAGTATACCCAAACGGCTTGCTACCTCTTTGGATGCATTCATGTATTTAATAGAGGTTTGTGTCTGGTCATATAAACTGGCGAAACTTAAATCAGTGGTATAGATACCGAGATTTAGCGCCATCTTTTTGTTTGTGGTATATTTGGATGTGTTGCTGACAGGATTAAGCAACTCTTCGTCATACCGTGCGCCGGCACTCTTGAGCAACATTGCTGTTTCGAGTGGCGAAGGCAGAGAATAGAAAATCTTTTTTGTGGAATTCAAATCACTTTTAAGCTCTTGTAAATCCTGACTTAATTCATCTTCATCCACATTGATTTCATCAGTCCCTTTTCCACCACCGCCGCATCCGGTCGTTATAAAAAACAGAACAAGAAGCAATACGGAAAGATTCTGTTTGGCTTTTAAGGAGAATCTTGTGTCTCTGTACATTTTCATATTGTTTATTTTAGGTAAGGGTAAAATTAATATTTTTTTCTATAATTCCTATTGTAAAACGATTTTTAACAAATATAAGCAAAAAGTCCAAAACTAAAACACGAAACAAAAATAATGATTTATCAATTATTATAAACATAAAAGATTATTTCTTCAATGATATTGAATTTATGTCATTGATTAAAAGCTAATTATAACATTATCTTTTAACAAATCTTTATATTCGGGATCGGGTGTATCCGTCCATCCGATAAGATATCTGGTAAAGGGAGAGAGGTTAAGTTTGTTAATTTGTTTGGCATAGGGGTCCTGCATGACATCCAGTGCGTATAGCTGCCTGGCTAATTCGATTTTATTTTTATTTTTTCTGAATGGTGTTTCGTACAAATCGGCGGCACCGTAAAGATGGAGCATATTATGCGCAATCTCGGATGGGTATTTGTAACTGACAATCGAAAATTCAACATCGTTGTCATTCATGGTATTGACCGAAATAGAGATATCGTCTTTATAGTAATTATTTACCATATAAAGCAGAGCTACGCTTTCAACATTATATTTATCTCTGAGGTAAGCAATGAGCCGTTCTTTGTTGCGCGGTTTATCAATGTCCGGAATACCGTCTTTTTTCCCGGGTTGTATGGCGTTGCCTGCTTCTCTGGCTACCTTGTCTGCCCAATCATTCAGGTTGAGCAAGCCCTGCCGGAGATTTGGTTTATAAACAGATTGTATCACCGAACCTTCGGGTAGTTTCTTTTTAATAGTGGTGTAAGAGGGCCCGATATAGTAATCGGTTATGATATTCAGTTTGATGTTGTGTGTGGCGGCTTGTTTCTCGAGCCATGCAACCGCAAGTTCCATTGAATCAAGTGTTGATTGAATATCGAATTCTGTCCATGGCGATGTTTCTTTGCTGTCAACAAAAATTAAATAAAGCAGGACATCATCTTTTAATACCTTACAGACATTTTTAAATCTGGCTTTCCGGTAATCAATGCGCTCCATTGAGAAGGACGATTGAAGGAGCAGGATACTGATTACAATTAATAGTTTTGCAATATATCTCATAGTTGGAAATCCTTATTTCCCCAAAAATAGGAATTTTTCATTAAAAAGCTTAAATATCAAATGGTTCTATTTTTTGCGTTTTTTAAAATAATTACAAATATCATTTATCCCGCAGCCCGCGCAATCGGGGTTGCGCGCCTTACAAACATACCGGCCATGTAATATCAGCCAGTGGTGTGCTTTGGGAATTAAGTGTGACGGAAAGTTTTGGGTTAGGATTTTTTCTGCTTTCAGTACATTTGCCGATGAAGGCGTAAGGCCGATACGTGCCGCAACTCTTTTTACATGGGTGTCTACAGCAAATGCCGGCTGATTGAAGATCACGCTCAGGATAACATTGGCTGTTTTGCGGCCAACACCGGGTAATTGCATTAATTGGTTGATATCGGAGGGTACTGTGCTATTAAATTTTTCGACCAGCATTTTTGCCATACCCACAAGATGCTGTGTTTTGGCATTGGGATACGAGCAACTCCGGATGAGGGAAAATACTTCGTCGTTTCCGGCTTTTGACAGTGCATATACATCGGGGAAGCGACGGAAGAACGCCGGAGTAATAAGGTTTACCCGTTTATCGGTACACTGTGCCGAAAGAATGACTGCAACCAGCAATTGGTAACCATCGGCGTAAATTAGTTCGGTTTCCGGATTAGTCATGGTTTTGAGAAAAAAACGGATTAACCGGCTGTATTTTTCTTTTCTGCTCATTTTGCCGAACGGGGATGGTGTTGTAGTATTGCATCCCGCAGATACCGGCTGTCGAGATGTGTGTATATTTCGGTAGTAAGAATTGATTCATGTCCCAGCATCTCCTGTACAGCACGCAGGTCGGCTCCGCGCTCAACCATGTGCGATGCAAAGGAATGCCTGAACGTATGCGGACTGATTTTCTTTTTTATTCCGGCCAGAGTAGTTAGCCGCTGGATAATGGTGAATAGCATCACCCTCGTGAGTCGTGAGCCGCGACGGTTTAAGAAAAGGATGTCTTCATGGCCTTTTTTAATGATTAATTTATTGCGTATATGCTTGGTGTACAGATCAATCTCTTTAATGGCCGTATGCCCTACAGGCACCAGTCGTTCTTTGTTCCCTTTGCCTAATACACGAATAAAGCCCTCGGTAAAATGTAATTGTGATAGCTTCAGATTAACCAGTTCGGAAACACGTAGCCCGCAACTGTAGAGAGTTTCAAGCATCGCCTTGTTTCTTTGTCCGTCCGGTTTCGAGAGGTCAATCACCGATAGTATTGCATCAATCTCGGCCAGGGTAAGCACATCCGGCAGTTTCCGGCCTATACGGGGCGACTCAAGCAGTGTTGATGGATTTTCATTGATCAGATCTTCAAGCATCAGAAAACCGAAAAAACTTTTTATGCCTGAAATAAGCCGAACCTGCGACCGTGCACTCATTTTATACCTGTTGCTCCATTCGAGGAATTCTTTCAGGTGATTTAATCCTATATCGCCGGGATTAAAACCGGGATATTTATCTTCAATGAACAATGCCAGTTTCTGAACATCATCAAGGTACGCCTCAATGGTATTGACCGAAAGTGAGCGTTCAAGCTTCAGGTACGACTGATAATCGCTAATGAATGAATCCCACATGGCCGGTTATTGACTTAATGAAGTAAAAAATTTGATCTAAATGCCAATGGTATAAAAGTAAAAAAAACTTGCTGATATTGATTTTTTCGAATGGGGATTATTGATTACCGATGATTCTTGTCTGAACGGTGTTCAATTAAATCCTATTTTGTATATTTGCCGGCTAGTAACCGGTTTGTAGCTCAGCTGGTAGAGCACGTGACTCTTAATCATGGGGTCGAGGGTTCGAGTCCCTCCAGACCGGCTTTCTTTCGGCAATCTGTTGAAAATACAATTAATCGGGTTGGAAATCAATAAAATCATTTTCCTCTGGTTGTTTATTTTTCCGTAACCAGAGTTTTTGTCCTTCATTGAGTGGTTCACCGGGTTTCATCTTGTTGCGTTTGTAGAGCTTTTCAAGCCGTATGCCATATTTCTGGGCTATGGTGTACATCGTTTCACCGTTTACTACAATATGAAAATCATAACCGTGCTCCGATTTATTCCGTTTGGGTTGGGTATAGATAACCTGTCCGGGTGTTATACTGGCATCTTTTGGTAAATCATTATACCGGTAGATCTCCCAGGGCATCATTTTTAATTCCTGTGCCAGCGATTTGTAGGTATCGCCTTCTTTTGCTACTACATATTTTACCCGGTTACGAATATGGATGGTGTGTCCCTGTCCCGGCTCCGGTGTTTCTTTATCGGAATATACCGTAATCCCTCTGTCTAGTTTATACAATTCATGCTTTTCGATAAGGTCTATCAGCAAATCATCATATTTGGGATTGGTGGCATAGCCCGCTTTTTTTAAACCTTTTGCCCACGATTTATAGTCGGTTCGATGATATCCAAACAGGAAATCGTAACGGGGTGAATTCATAATAAAATTGCTGTGGTCTTTATACGATTCATATACACTCCCGTATTTCCGGAAACATTCGTGGCGCTTGTCATCATCCATGTATACTTTGCGGCCTTTCCAGCTACGACATTTAATCCCAAAATGATTGTTGGCTTTTTTTGCCAGCATACTGTTGCCATATTGCGACTCAAGCATTCCCTGCGCAAGAGTTATACTTGCAGGAATACCAC
>CAZRNJ010000174.1:0-5716 GCA_964601385.1 uncultured Bacteroidales bacterium
ACTTACGTTTTTTTTACTTCGCTGTTTTTTTGATTGCTTTTACATTTAATTTTATTCTTCTGTTTTTTAAAAAACCGGCAATTCTGTATTAAAAAACACCTTAATTTAATAAAATTATACTAAAAACATACTCCAAAATTAAAAATCTGGCATAATAATTGTAGCTTTAGCCCGTTAAAAAACCATTATTTTATACTTTATGGATATTGTAATTGAAAATCTGACAAAAAAGTACGGGGTGCAAAAGGCCGTTGATAATGTTTCATTTTCTGTAAAAAACGGTGAAGTTTTAGGACTGTTAGGTCCTAACGGAGCCGGTAAAACCACGATTATGAAAGCCATTACCAATTATTTTGCTCCAACATCAGGAACAATCCGCATCGGCAATTTCGATGTTGTGGAACATCCCGAAGAAGTTAAAAAACACATCGGCTACCTTCCCGAAACCAATCCCCTATACGAAGATATGCCTGTTGTAGATTATCTGCATTTTGTGGCCGAATTGCATAATATCCCTAATGATAAAATTAAAGAACGTATTTATGATATAATCCTGACCTGCGGTTTGCAACGTGAAAAATACAAAAAAATAAATGAACTATCTAAGGGTTACAGACAACGCGTAGGTCTTGCCCAGGCATTAATTCATAACCCCGAAGTTCTTATTCTCGATGAGCCAACCGAAGGACTTGACCCCAATCAGATTGTTGAAATTCGTGAATTAATTAAAAAAATCGGTCGCGAAAAAACTGTTATTCTTAGTTCTCATATCCTGGCTGAAGTAGAGGCCACTTGCGACAGAATTATGATTATCAATAACGGAAAAATAGTTGCTGACAATACTGCCGACGGATTACGTAAAGCCAGCAGAGGAAATGAAATTCTGATTGTAGGTATTGAAGATGGTGAACGCAATGATATATACGAAGCATTGAAACAACTCGAAACCGTTGAAATGGTTGATTTCTCATCCAAAGATGGAAATAATTGTTTCGAAGTTCAAAGCAAAACAGGCAATTCATCGGCTAAAGCCATTTTCCAGCTTTGCGTAAATCGGGGATGGTATATATCCCGCCTCAATGTTATTGAAACCAAACTTGAAGATATCTTCAGACAACTCACTAAAAACTGATCTTTAAATAATAATTAAAATAATTTATTTTATGAAAGGTATATGGGTAATTGCCAGACGTGAACTTAATTCTTTTTTTGATTCACTGATGGCATATATTATTATTATTATTTTTCTGGGGTTTACAGGTTTTTTTACCTGGATTTATGGCCAGGATATCTTCTTTACTGGCCAAGCTAGTTTAACTGGTTTCTTTAATATATCCTACTGGACGCTGTTCTTTTTTATTCCTGCCTTATCTATGCGTCTGATTGCCGAAGAGCGCCAATCAGGAACCCTTGAGCTTTTACTTACTAAACCTGTTTCAGATTGGCAAATTATTACCGGTAAATTTTTGGCTGCTTTTCTGCTCATTTCTATTGCTATCGGCCTTAGTATTATTTATTATTTCTCAGTATGGCGTCTCGGCAATATTGACCACGGCGCAACAATCACCGGATATCTTGGGCTTCTGCTCATGAGCGCCGCATATATCAGTATTGGTATTTTTGCCAGCAGCATCACCAGCAACCAAATTGTGGCATTTCTGCTTTCTTTGTTTATTGGTATCTTCTTTCATATCCTCTTTGGTATTATCAGCAGTAACTTTACAGGATTAATTGGACGTATTTTAGATTTCTTAAGCATGCAAACTCATTTCGAATCAATTTCGCGCGGAGTTATTGCTCTTAACGATTTGCTTTATTTCGGTTCACTTATTCTGCTAGGACTTATTGGCAGTGAATTATCTCTGGCCAAACGTAATTTATCCGAATAATTATTAGCCATTATACAATTATGAGAACAAAAAAATCATTATATGGATATCTGTTCATGATCATTGGTGTGATTGTGGCCATAAACATCCTTAGCGATATGTTCATGCTGCGTCTTGACTTAACGCAGGAAAGAAAATACACGCTGAGTCGTGCAACTAAAAAAATTCTGAAAAATCTGCCAGAGCCGGTTACTGTTACGGCTTATTTCTCCAAAGATCTACCACCTGACGTAGCTATGGTGCGTCGCGAATTTAAAGAATTACTAATCGAATATGGCAAAGTATCAGGAGGTAAAATCCTTTACGAATTTCAAAATCCTAATGAAAATGAAGAAATAGAAATGGCCGCCCAGCAGCAAGGAATAGGTCCCGTACTAATTAATCTCAGAGATAAAGACCAAATGAAACAACAAAAAGCATACCTTGGTGCTGTAATACAACTCGGCGAACGAAAAGAAATTATTCCCTTTATGAAACCGGGTATGCCCTTTGAATATGAACTGTCAACCGCCATTAAAAAACTGGCTGTAGAAAATAAACCACTTATCGGCATTCTTCAGGGACATGGTGAATGCCCCTTGGGCCGATTGGCACAAGTACAAAACGCACTAGCAGTTCTTTATAATACCGAACCGGTTACAATTAATGATACAATAGATAATCTATCTCGGTTCAATACGCTGGCAATCATTGCTCCAACCGATTCCTTTTCTCCTGTCCATCTGGCCCAACTCGATAATTTTCTTAATCAGGGTAAAAAAATATTTATCGCTTTGAATAGGGTCAGAGTAGATTTACAAAATGGTTATACTAATTTACAAAACACGGGCCTTGAACAATGGCTTGCTCAAAAAGGACTAATTGTAGAAGATAACCTGTTATTTGATAAAAACTGCGGAAGTGTAAATATCCAACAAAAATATGGAAATATGACCTTTACTACTCCAGTTGCATTCCCTCATCTGCCAATTATCAGCAATTTTGCCAATCATCCGGTAACAAAGGGCTTGGAGGCCGTAATTCTTCAATTTGCCAGTTCTATACGGTTTTCTGGCGATTCAGCGCTAAAATTTACTCCAATCGTTAAATCATCCGATGCCTCCGGAACTGAACCTATGCCCGTTTATTTTAATGTACAAAAACAATGGACCGATCGTGATTTCCCTTCTAAAAATATTCCTGTTGGCGCTGCTCTTGAAGGTAAACTGGGTTCTTCCCATACAATTAACACTAAAATGATTGTTATTGCCGATGGTGATTTTCCCCAAAATGAAGAAGGTCAGAATGCCCAACCTATTCACGCCGATAATATTAATCTTATGGTTAACAGCATTGACTGGCTTTCAGATGAAACCGGACTGATTGATTTGCGCACTAAAGCTATCACTTCGCGTCCAATCAAAGATCTTGAAACAAGCAGCAAAACCATGATTAAATATCTTAATTTTTTGCTTCCCATTATTGTAGTTATCCTTTATGGTATGATGCGTATGCAGCGAAACAGAACATTAAGAGTTAAACGAATGGAGGAAGGTTATGTATAAAAAAATCAATCTCAAAACATTAGCCATCGTTCTGGGCTCAGTAATTGCCCTGATCGTATTTATTCAGCTTTTTCGCTCCCGAAAGGGCGAACGAACAATACCTAAATCAATTATTAATAGCGATACGGCTGCCATTACGTCTATTATTATCAATTCGTATCAAGATAAAGAACCACTTTCGTTGATACGTAACGGTAATCTCTGGACGGTCGAAAAAGCTGGAAAAAAATTTAATGCCGACCTTGAAAAAATCAACGAACTACTTACTATTATTACGAATATTAAACCCGAACGGGTAGCTGGTATTGATAAAAATGTTTGGAAACAATTTGAAGTCACCGATTCGGCTGCTATTAAAGTCACTTTAAAAAAAGGCAGCAAAAAAACCGAAACCATTTTAATTGGTAAATTCTCTTACCAGCAACCTTCTGGCAATGATTATATGTCTATGTACAACCGCCAGGGCAAAATGTCTACCTATGTCCGTAAGATAGGCGATACAAAAACCTATGCGGTAAATGGTTTTTTACGTATGTCATTTCAAACCGAAATGACTGCATATCGCAATAAAACGGTAATCCGATCGGCAAAATCCCTCTGGAATAAACTTTCCTTCATTTATCCGGGTGATAGTTCATTTACTCTGCAAAAATCTGGTAATAAATGGTTGTTAAATAATATTCCAGCCGATTCAGCCCTGACTGAAGGCTTCCTGTCTTCCATTGAAAACATTCAGAATTATAGTATCGAAGAAAATGCTATCATTTCCCAAACGCCTTCTCATAAACTTAAAATTGAGGGTACAAATTTACCCGTTCCTATAGAAATTACCGCTTTCCCTGCCGACAGCATCAATGGAACATTTATTACTTCATCCATGAACAAAGAAGGTGTTTTCAGCGGTAATAAATCAGCACTATTCAGTCGTGTTTTTGTTGGAAAAAACCGATTTATGCAACAATCTCAATAAAATATTATTATTAAAAATATAATTCTCTTAATCACCATACAATAGAAAACATTCTGTTGTATTAATTGAATTTGTTTTAACTTCCTGATATTTATTCTAATTTTTCCTTTTATTATTTCGTATAGAATTGTACATTTGGGATTCCTCAATACCCCGATTAACCTATGCGCTTCAGAACTTTTTATATTTGTATACTTCTTTCTCTTCCTTCCATCACCTATTCACAATACTGGAAAACAAAACGATATATGCTGAGCGGCGGTATTTGTACAATGCACTATTTTGGTGATATCGGCGGATCTGTAAAAAAAAATAATCTGTTCGGATTAAAAGATATTGATCTTAGATCAACCCGCTTTGGATTCCAAATAAACGCTGCCTATCTTGTAAATACTTCTATCGAAACAAGAATTAAATTTTCATCTGGTTATATTTCAGGCAATGATCGTCATTCAAAAAATGCTGAACGTGGCTTATCTTTTATTTCCCGTTTTTTTGAACTATTAGCTGTCCCCGTATTTCATTTGTCAAAACTTTTCCCCGGTTCTTCGCATCATTATAACCGCAAAGGTCATTTGTCTGCCCTTCCTACTTTTAGTCCCTACGTCACTGCGGGTATTGGGTTTCTACACTTTAAACCGGAAACCGGACCAAGTTACCAGGTTATTAAACGAATGACCTCTGCCCGTAAAAATGAATTTGATTCCCATGCTCACACCATCCTCAGCTTACCTCTTGGTATCGGCTTTGCTTATTCGTTGAATAATGATTATTCTTTCAGCGCCGAACTGGCTGGCCGTTACCTGTTTAATGATTATATTGATGGCTTTGCATCTGCCTTCTCATCTTCAAATGATATATGTTATTCACTCTCTCTTTCTGTTATTTATAAAATACGCACCTCCCGCCGCGGGTTACCCGTTTTTAGAAGATAAACCATAATTATTATTATTTTTATAATCTTATTAATTTAATACATGAACAAATTATTACTGTTTATTTCTTCAATTTTAGGATTGCATACGGCTTTATCCGCGCAAAAAATTCAAAAACCAAACATTATCCTCATACTTGCCGATGATCTGGGATATGGTGACTTGGGATGTTACGGACAACAGAAAATCAACACTCCGCATATTGATCAGCTTGCCTCACAAGGAATGCGCTTTACACAACATTATTCGGGGACTACTGTTTCTGCTCCTTCGCGCTGTTCTTTATTAACTGGCCTGCATACCGGCCACTGCGAAATACGAGGTAATGCTACTGCCAGCCCCGAAGGACAGTATCCCCTCTCCGACTCTGCTATAACT